>JAEWHY010000192.1 GCA_023387555.1 Pseudomonadota bacterium | reverse complement strand
CAAAAGAAGCCTGCCGCGGGCGAAATCCCAAGGCGGGTGATGCGCCGTGAGGCGGCCGTGTTCGTCGCAAGGCGAGCGCGGCGTATTCAGGAATGCCCTGCGCTTCACGGCGCATCATTCCCCTCACTTTTTGTTCCCACGGCGACCCGGCGCCGCAAACAATACGGGCGACGGCGCTTGCCCGCCTGCCGCCCGCGAAGAAAGGGGCCCTGCCCCAATGGTCGGACCGACGGACCCGACTTCATGGGGTGACCAGCCCAAACCTTGGTTGCCTCCGGGCCATTCCTGACTATATTGCGCCGCAATAGAGCGGGCCCTGGGAACTCAACTTCCCTCCTTCGGCCCGCGTTTTTGATTCTGGACATCATTCGCATGAAACTCCGTAATGTCGCGATCATCGCGCACGTCGACCATGGCAAGACCACACTGGTCGATCGCCTGTTGCAGCAATCAGGCACCTTCCGCGAGAACCAGCGCGTCGCCGAACGCGCGATGGATTCCAACGACATCGAAAAAGAACGCGGCATCACGATCCTGGCGAAGGCCACCTCGATCCTCTGGAACGATGTCCGCATCAACATCGTCGACACGCCGGGCCACGCCGATTTCGGCGGCGAGGTCGAGCGCATCCTGAACATGGTCGATGGCGCGATCGTGCTGGTCGACGCCGCCGAGGGTCCGCTGCCGCAGACCAAGTTCGTGGTCGGCAAGGCGCTGAAGATGGGCCTGAAGCCGATCGTCGCGATCAACAAGGTCGACCGGCCGGACGCCCGCGCGTCGGAGGTCCTGAACGAAGTCTTCGATTTGTTCGCAGCGCTCGACGCCACCGATGAACAGCTCGACTTCCCGATCCTCTACGGCTCGGCGAAGGAGGGCTGGATGAACTTCGCGGAAGACGGCCCGAAGGACGAGGGCATGAAGCCGCTGTTCGAGCTGGTCCTGCGCCATGTGCCGGAACCCAAGATCGAGGAAGGCCCGTTCCGGATGCTCGGCACCATCATGGAGTCGAACGCCTATCTCGGCCGCATCATCACCGGCCGCATCACCTCCGGCACGGTGAAGCCGAACCAGATGGCGAAGGTGCTCGACCGTGACGGCAAGGTCATCGAGGAAGGCCGCATCTCCAAGGTGCTCGCGTTCCGCGGCCTCGAACGCGCCTCGCTCGACGAAGCCGAGGCCGGCGACATCGTCTCGATCGCGGGCCTGCCGGACGCCACCGTCGCGCACACCATCTGCGCGCCGGAGGTGACGGCCCCCCTCCCCGCCCAGCCGATCGACCCGCCGACCCTCGCCATGACCTTCCGCGTCAACGATTCCCCGCTCGCCGGCACCGAGGGCTCGAAGGTCACGAGCCGCATGATCCGCGACCGCCTGCTGCGCGAGGCCGAAGGCAATGTCGCGCTGCGTGTGTCGGAATCCGACGAGAAGGACTCGATGGAAGTCGCCGGCCGCGGCGAATTGCAGCTCGGCATCCTGATCGAGACCATGCGCCGCGAAGGCTTCGAACTGTCGGTGTCGCGGCCGAAGGTCCTGCTCAAGCGCGACGAGTCCGGAACGCTCACCGAGCCGATCGAAGAAGTTGTGATCGACGTCGATGAGGAGCATTCCGGGGTCGTCGTGCAGAAGATGGCGGAGCGCAAGGCCGACCTTCTAGAAATGAGACCATCGGGCGGCGGCCGCCTGCGTCTTGTGTTCCACGCGCCGACGCGCGGCCTGATCGGCTATCAGGGCGAACTGCTCACCGACACGCGCGGCACCGCGGTGATGAACCGGCTGTTCCACGAATACGCAGCCTACAAGGGCGAAATCATGGGCCGCCGCAATGGCGTGCTGATCTCCAGCGAACAGGGCGAGGCCATCGCCTACGCCATGTGGAAGCTGGAAGATCGCGGTCCGATGATGATCGAGCCGGGCTGGAAAGTGTATCGCGGCATGATCGTCGGCGAGCACAACCGCGACAACGATCTCGAGATCAACGTGCTGAAGGGCAAGCAGCTCACCAACATCCGCACCACGTCGAAAGACGAAGCGGTGCGGCTTACGCCGCCGCTGCGCATGACGCTTGAGAAGGCGCTGGCGTACATCCAGGACGACGAATTGGTCGAGGTGACGCCGAAGTCGATCCGGCTTCGCAAGAAGCTGCTGGATCCGAACGACCGCAAGCGCGAAGAGCGGCGAAAGGAAGCGGAAACAGTTTGATACAGTTCGTGTCCCCTCGTGGAACACGTGGGACAGAGCACAGAAAAACCCAATAAAATCAGCACCGGTGAGGTGGCGCAGTTTGCGCCCTTCAAAATTTTGCGGAACTCACCGGTGCAAAAAGTCCACACCTTTACCGATCATTAATCTTGGGGCTTGAACGCCGACTCGCCGCTTGCTCATATGGCGGCATGAGTACGACCCTAATCGAGATTCGACGTGCCCGGCCGTCCGACGCTTCCGACGTCGCGGGTGCGCATGACGAGGCGTGGCGCGCGGCCTATCAGGGCATCATTCCCGGCACCGAGCTCGAAAAGCTGATCAACCGGCGCGGCCCCGATTGGTGGCATTCGGCCATCCGCAAGGGCAGCCGGATCGCGCTCATGCAGTTCGGCGACACCATCGCGGGCTATGCCAATTACGGCCGCAATCGCGCGCGCAGCCTGTATTACGACGGCGAAATCTACGAGCTGTATCTGAAGCCCGAGTTCCAGGGCCTCGGCTTCGGCCGGCGCCTGTTCACATCGGCGCGCCGCGACCTCGCGCAGAGCGGGCTCAAGAGCCTTGTGATCTGGGCCTTGTCCGACAACGAGCCGGCGGTGGAATTCTATCGCGCGCTGGGCGGACGCGCCGTGGCGCGCTCTTCGGAGCGGTTCGGCACCAAGGTGCTGGATAAGGTCGCCTTCGCCTGGCAGTCCTGAACGACTCTGCGAATTAGAGAAATTCCGGGTTAGAGATTCAAGCGGGGCGCTGGCAGAAACCAGCGCCCCCGCTTGCTTTTCAGAGCAGGCCGTTCTGCTGCGCCAGCGCCTTCAGCGATACCGCCGGCCGCGCGCCGATGTGCTGGATCACTTCCGCCGCCGCGAGCGCGGCAAGCTGGCCGCAGGCGGCGTGATCGCGCCCGGTCGCCAGCCCGAACAGGAAGCCGGCCGCGAACAGGTCGCCAGCGCCCGTGGTATCGACGAGCTGCTCGATCGGCGCCGCCGGCACCGCCAGCGTATTGTCCTTGCTCACCACGACGCAGCCCTTCTCGCTGCGGGTGACGACCGCGAGCTTCACATCGTTCTTCAGCGCCGTGACGCCTGAATCGAAATCGGACGTCTCGTAGAGGCTCTTCAGTTCCGCTTCATTCGCGAAAACGAGATCCACCGTGTTGTCGCGCATCAGATTCAGGAATTCATCGCGATAGCGGCCGACGCAGAATGCATCCGACAGCGTCAGCGCCACCATGCGGCCGGCATCATGCGCGGCTTTCGAGGCCTTCAGGAAGGCTTCCTTGGCATGCGGGGGATCCCACAGATAGCCTTCGAGATAGGTGATGGCGGCGTCGCCGATCAGCTTCGGATCGATATCGTCGGGCGAGAGATTCTGCGCGGCGCCGAGATAGGTATTCATCGTGCGCTCGCCATCCGGCGTGACCATGATGTAACAGCGCGCAGTCGAGGGACCATCGCTCGCACGCGGCGTATCGAAGCCAACGCCGAGCGCGCGGATGTCGTGCGCGAACACGGTGCCGAGCCCGTCGTCGCGCACCTTGCCGACAAACGCCGCACGGCCGCCGAGGCTCGCCACGCCGGCGATCGTGTTCGCCGCCGAGCCGCCGGAACTTTCCGTCGCCGGTCCCATCGCGTCATAGATCGCGCTTGCGCGCGCTTCGTCGATCAGCGCCATGCCCCCCTTCTGCATGTTCTGCTTGATCAGGAAATCGTCCTCGGCGCGGGCGATGACATCGACAATGGCATTGCCGATTCCAAGAACGTCGTAGCGGGGAGCGGTCATCCGTCATTCCTCTGGATATAGGGCGGCGCACTATAGCGGCGAGGAACTGCAGGGCAACCATGGGCCGGAATCGCGCTGCCCACCGAACATCCGGCTTATTCCGGCCCGCAGGCGGCGGCACGTTCGAGCAGCAATCTGCGCTCCCGGATGTTTTGTGTGAGCTGTGCCGCCCGCTCGAACTCGGCGCGCGCTTCGGGCTTGCGGCCGAGCTTGAAGAGGAAATCGCCGCGGACGCTCGGGAGCAGATGGTAGGACGCGAGCACGGACTGGTCGCGCAGACCGTCGACGATCTCCAGACCGGCTTGCGGCCCGAATGCCATCGCAACGGCAACAGCGCGGTTCAACTCAATGATCGGCGACGGCGAGACATGGGCAAGAATGCTGTAGAGCGCGGCGATGCGTTTCCAGTCGGTATCCTCCGCCCGCACCGCCCGCGCGTGACACGCGGCAATCGCTGCCTGCAGGGTGTAAGGCCCGGCAGGCCTGGCCGCACTTTCGGCGCGCCCCAGCGCAGCGAGACCGCGGCGGATGAGGAGCGTGTCCCAGCGGCTGCGATCCTGATCCAGCAGCAGAATCGGCTCGCCTTCCGGGCCGGTTCTCGCAGCAAAGCGCGAGGCCTGGATCTCCATCAACGCAACAAGACCATGGACCTCCGGCTCGTCTGTCGCGAGACCAGCGAGGATGCGGCCAAGCCGCATCGCCTCATCGCAGAGCGGGCGCCGGATCCATTCGGACCCGCTGGATGCGGAATAGCCTTCGTTGAAGATCAGATAGATGACGCCGAGAACCGCCGTCAGACGCTCGGCACGGTCCGCGCCATGCGGCAGTTCGAAAGCAACGCGCGCTTCGTTCAGCTTGCGCTTGGCGCGTACGATGCGCTGGGCGATCGTCGGCTCCGGCACCAGAAACGCCCTGGCGATTTCATCCGTGGTCAGGCCGCCGAGCAGGCGTAGCGTCAGCGCGACCTGCGCTTCGATCGGCAGCACGGGATGGCACGAGATGAAGATCAGCCGCAGCAGGTCATCGTCGATGTCGTTGTCGAGCGCCGCTTCGGGATCGGGCATCGCCAGTTCGTCGTGACGCAGATCGTAACCGATGTCCTCGTGCTTGCGATCCTGCATCCGGGCGCGACGGAAAAGATCGATGGCGCGGCGTTTGGCGATGGCCATCAGCCAGGCGCCGGGCTTTTCGGGAACGCCGGTGCTGGGCCAATTCTCCAGCGCGGCAACCAGCGCGTCCTGCGCCAGTTCTTCGGAAAGGCCGACATCGCCCGTCAGGCGCGTCAGGCCGGCGATCAGTTTCGCCCGCTCGATGCGCCAGACGGCGTGAATTGCACGATGGGTATCGGCCGCGGTCACGGCGGCCGATACACCATGTTACGCACGCTGCCGCAAGCCGCCCGCGCTTCGCTGCAAGAGACGCGGGCGGCGATGGCAAAGCCTAACGCTTGGCGGCATTCGCCTGCATCTGGCGACGCACATCCTCTTCGTGCGCGGCCTGCTCGGGCGGAAACACATCGGAGGAGAAATCGGACGGATCGAAGATCGGGCGCAGCTCGACCTCGCCGCTCCCGAGACACTCCAAGAACCGCGTGCTCCACATCACGGCTTCGTCCATCGACTTGACCTGGAAGATCGCATAGGACGCGACCAGTTCCTTGGACTCGGTGAACGGGCCGTCGATCACCGTAATCTTGCCGTCGGCGAGCTTGATGCGCTTGCCGTTCGACGAGGGATGCAAGCCGTTGGTGGCAAGCAGCACCCCCGCCTTGGTCATGTCTTCGACAAAGGCTCCCATCCGCATCATGAGCTCCATGTCCGGCGGAGCCCCCGCTTCCGATTCCTTGGTGGCCTTCAATAATCCCAAGACCTGCATGTGCTGAACTCCTGAAATTGCGTTTCAAAGAGGGACAGACGTGAAATCGCACAAAAAATGCGCCGTCCCGATCCTATGTCGAATGGCCGCTGTCCGAATCGACAGCGGCCAAATAATTTTTTTCAGGCTTTCGCCGGTTCGTTGCCGGGGCCCGCTAGGCCTATCTCACGAAAACGGTCGATGGTTGCGCTCTCGCCGAAATCCTCGAGTTCGAACATCGGCCGGACCTCGATCTCGCCATCCGCGATCGACGGATTGGGATAGCGCTTGGCCCACTCCAGAGCTTCTTCCCGGGACTTCACATCGATGATGGTATAGCCCGCAACCAGTTCCTTGGCCTCGGTGAAGGGGCCGTCGACAATGGTCTTTTTGCCGCCGGTCCATCGGATGCGCCAGCCTTCCGAGGTCGGCTTCAGGCCATTGCCGTCCAGCAGCACGCCCGCCTTGGCGAGTTCTTCATGGTAACCCACCATTGCGGTAAGAAGCTCTTCCGTCGGCATCACGCCGGCCTCGGAATCCCTGGTCGCCTTTACCAAAATCATGAATCGCATTGATATCTCCCGTTTGCGGAGCCGGACTGACTGTCGGACCGGCTCTGCCAACTCGACGAGCGGAGCGGCCGGCAGTCGACATCGCGCGCAATTTTTTTCTCGTGCCGTTCCGATCCTAACGTGACAGCCGCGAACCGCTAGACCGGGCAAGAGACCATGTCGATGACCCGCAACGTCACGATTGTCGGTATCGCCACCCTCGCCTCGCGGGTGCTCGGTTTCGCACGCGACGTGGCGATCGCCGCGCTGTTCGGGGCCAGCGCCCGCGCCGACGCCTTTGTGGTCGCCTTCCAGTTCACGAACCTCGTCCGCCGTCTGCTGACCGAGGGCGCGCTCAACGCGGCCTTCGTGCCGCTCTATCTGCGCCGGCGCGACGAAGGCGGCGAGGATGCCGCCGGCGCCTTCGCCGGACGGGCGATCGGGACGGTGGCGGTAACATTGCTCGGCCTGTCGATCGTGCTCGCTTTCGCGATGCCGCTGCTAATGCTGGCGCTGGCGCCGGGCTTTGCCGACCGCCCCCAGCCGCTGAGCCTCTCAATCGAGTTGTCGCGCCTGATGCTGCCCTACCTCGTTCTGGCGGGACCGGTTGCGGTGCTGATGGGCGTCCTCAATGCCAACCATCGCTTTCAAACCGCAGCGCTGGCCGCCGTGATTTTCAACGTCGTCATTCTGGTCGCACTGTCGGGCATATTCCTCACGCATGCGGGCGACAGCGATCTGTCGACCCGCATCGTCGGCCTTTCGATCGCATGCGCGGGCCTGTGCCAGCTCGCGCTGGTGGCCTGCGCGGTCTGGATCGGGCCGGAAAAGGCAACGCCGCTCGGCCTCCTGCCGCGCCGCGATGCCATGCGCTTTGCCGCGCTCGCGATTCCGGGTCTGATCGCCAGCGGCGTTCCGCAACTCACCATGATCGTTGCGGTGATGGTCGCATCCGACTGGCCGGGCGCGGTGTCGTGGCTCTATTACGCGAACCGCCTGATCGAATTGCCGCTCGGCATCGTCGGCATTGCGATCGGAACGGTGATGACCCCCGCACTCACGCATGCCTTGCGCGGCCATGACCGCGAACTCGCACCGCGCACCGTCCGGCATGGCATCGAGTTGGCGCTGGGCCTTGCGATGCCCGCCGCCATCGCGCTCAGTTTGCTCTCCTGGCCGATCGTGCGCATCCTGTTCGAACGCGGCGCATTCTCGGCGCTCGACAGCAATTCGACGGCGGCGATGCTGGGTGCGTTGGCGCTCGGCCTCCCCGGCCATGTGCTGGTCAAGGCGCTGTCGCCGATCTTTTTCGCGCGCGAGGATACGAGAACGCCGATGCTGGCCGCCTGCGTCGGCCTCGTTGCGGCGTTGATCGGCAGTGTCGGTTTCATGCTGATCGGCCGGCCGACAGGCATCGCGCTGTCGATCGCCCTCTCCGGCTGGATCAGCGCGGCGATGCTGTGGCTGATCGCAACACGGCAGCGCTTCCTTCATATCGGCTGGAGCGAGTGGCGCCGCCTCATCCTGATCGCGATTTCCGCGCTGGCGACGGGAATCTTCGCGCGGCTGATGGCCGATGTCCT
>JAEWHY010000187.1 GCA_023387555.1 Pseudomonadota bacterium | reverse complement strand
GCGCGAACGACGTTCTCATCCACGGCCGGCTGCCGCTGTGGATGGTCGGCCTCGCCGCGACGCTGTCGATGATCGAGCGGCTGCCACAGGATGGTGCCAGCGGTTCTGGCCTGGTCGAGCGAATCGCGTCGCGACTCAGCGCCCGCCGCAACAAGGACGGTGGCCTGACGATCTCCCCGGCGACGCGCGAGCGAGTGACGCCGCAACGCTGGGTGGCGTTGCGCCACGAGGCCGGGATGGCGATGCAGACCGATCGGGACTGCCGGCCGGCAGGCGCTGGGACTGTTGGGACTCATGCTGCGCCCGGGCTGCGGAACCGCTCGTCGTGATGCCGCGCGTGCTCTGATCGCAATTCCGGCCGGCATCGCCGTTATAGCGTCAACAGATCCGTCCGCGCCTTGATGAAGGATTTGATCGCGGTCAGCGCCGGCGTCTGATCGTTGCGCCGGTAGATCACCTCGATCTTGTTACGCTCGCGGGTCTTCAGCGGAACGTAGACCAGGCCAGGAACATCCACGCGCGCCAGCTGGCGCGCCGCGATGCTGATGCCGTAGCCGGCGGCGATCAGGTTCAGCAGCGACAGGATATCCGGTGCGCGCTTGGTGATGCGCGGCGGGGATGATCGTTTCGTGAACATCGTGACGTTCCGCCAGAACGCGATTTCCGACTCCACGTTCAGGCTGACGAAATTTTCGTCGAGCAGTTCGACCGGTTTGATTTCGGTGCGTTTCGCAAGCCTGTGGCCTGCCGGCAGGACCGCCGCGTAAGGCAATTCCACAACCGTGAACCCGTCGAGGCCGCTCGGATATTCGGCCGGCCGCCTCATAACCCCGAGGTCCAGTTCGCCGGCGATAATCGCCCGCTGCGTAGGAACCATTTCGATCCGGTGAAGATTTATGTCGATAGACGGATTTTCTCTTCGGAACTGCCCGATCACGCTTGGAACAAGTCCAATCACGCTGGTGATCAGCATGTAGCCGATTTCAAGCTTGCCACTGGTGCCGCGGGCCGCACTCTGTGCGGCCAGCTTGGCCTCTGAGGCGTGACGAAGTGTCGCTTCGGCCTCTTGCCGGAACGATTTGCCGGCGGCGGTGAGACTGACCGCACGCGACGAGCGATCCACAAGCCGGGTTCCGACGCTGCGTTCCAAGGCCTGGATTTGCTCGGTGAGAGTAGGCGCAGAGATACCCAGTGCCTCGGCGGCGCGACCGAAATGGCGCTCCTCCGCAAGGGCGACAAATGCTCGAAAATGCCGAAGCTCCATGAGCGATCATTAGGAATTTCCGAATGAAAAAACAAGCTCGATCCTAATGACCTGTCGCAGCAGTTGCGCAATTCTAGGACGTAAAATAACGAAATCGCCGCTCAGGGCGATCCGACAAGAACAAAAATCAAAGCAAGCAAAGCAAACAAAGCAACAAAAAGTAGACGACGAATGGACACTCCAGCGAAGACCACAACCAAGCTTCCAAATCCAATCGACATCGAGGTCGGACGGCGAATCCGGATGCGCCGGACCGAACTCGGCATGTCGCAGACCCAGCTCGGCGACGAGCTTGGCATTACCTTCCAGCAGGTTCAGAAGTATGAGAAGGGCGTCAATCGGGTCGGCGCGAGCCGGCTGGTCAGGATTTCCGAAGTTCTGAACACCTCGGTTCAGTTTTTGACGAACCAGGCTGTGGTGCGTGAAGATAACTCGGTGTCCGAGATGCTCGTCCAGCCGTATGCGATGGACCTGCTGAAGGCTTACACGTCGATCAAGGACAAGAAGGTCCGGGCCTCGCTGTTGCGGCTGGTCGACGAGCTTGCCGAGCACGAGAAGGCCGTCGCCTGACGCGTGCGGCCGGTGGCGTGCGTTCGCGCCGCCCCGGCGGATCGATCGCAGACCGCAGCGCCGGACGGCGCCGCGGTCAGCGATTGCGTGTCAGTCAGCCCTTCCAGATCAGCTTTTGCCGATCTCCGCGATCACGTCGCCGGCTTCCTTGAAGGCGTGGTTTGCGGCAGGCACGCCGCAGTAGATTGCCTGCTGCATGATGATTTCCTTGATGTCGTCGGGGGTGAAGCCGCCCTCGACCAGCGCCGCCCGCACATGCATGCGGAATTCGGCCCATTTGTCGAGCGCCAGCATGGTGCCGATCACCAGCACCCGGCGGGTGCGCTCGTCGTAATGCGGACGGGTCCAGATCTCGCCCCAGGCATAGCGGGTGATGAAATCCTGGAATTCGGAATTGAACGGCGTCTTGCCCGCATTGGCCTTGTCGACCCAGGCATTGCCGAGCACCGCGCGCCTTCGCGCCATGCCGTTGTCGTAGCGTTCGTTCTCGTCCATCGGCTTGCTCCGTGGTCAACTGCGGACTTGATCCGCGGGTCCATCTTTCAAAAATGGTGGATGGCCGGGTCAAGCCCGGCAATGACGGTGCGGTGACTATCTCGTGCGCAGGAAGCCCAGCACTTCCTTCGCGTAGACCTCGGGCACCTCGACATTGGCGATATGGGCGGCATCGACGATGGCGAGCCTGGACCCGGCAATGCGGTCGCGGATGAATTCGGCCGCCGCGACATTGGTGGCGGGGTCCTTGCTGCCGGCGATGATCAGCGTCGGCACCGTGATCGAACGGATGATCTCGCGGTGATCCATGTCGCGCACCGCCGCGCAGCAGCCGAGATAGCCTTCGACCGGCGTTGCAATCATCATCTCCTTCATGCGCGCGGTCGTGTCCGGGTGCGCGGTCTGGAAGTTTTTCGTGAGCCAGGCATTGATGACGGCATCGGCAACGGCCGCGACCGATCCGGCCTTGCTCACGGCCTCGATGCGGGCGTTCCAGGGCGCCGGGTCCGGATAATGCGCGGAGGTGTTTGACAGGATCAGCTTGTCGATGCGGTTGCCCGCATGTGCGCCGAGCCACATGCCTTCCATGCCACCCATCGACAGGCCGAGCCAGTTGACCTTGTCGAGCTTGAGGGCATCCATGATCGCGACCGCGTCGCGGGCCAGCATTTCCATGGAATAGGGGCCTTTCGGCACGCCCGACTTGCCGTGACCGCGCCGGTCATAGCGCACCACGCGATAGTCTGCGGTGAAGGCCGCCATCTGCGGGTCCCACATGTGCTTGGTGGTGCCGAGCGAGGACGACAGCATCAGCACCGGCGCGTCGGCCGGGCCGGTCACCTCCACATCGATCGGGCATCCGTTCGCGTCAATCACGGGCATTCGGGTGTTCCTCCGCTGTTTCTTGAAAGCTCTCTCCGACTCCCTCCCCCTGAAAGGGGGAGGGCTGGGGAGGGGGTCTAATCGCTATTGAAAATTGGGCCCCCCCC
>JAEWHY010000170.1 GCA_023387555.1 Pseudomonadota bacterium | reverse complement strand
GGCGCCGCCCGCGGTGCACGATCCCATCACCACCGCGATTTGCGGAATGCCCGCGGCGGACAGATTGGCCTGGTTGTAGAAGATGCGGCCGAAGTGATCGCGATCGGGAAACACCTCGGTCTGGTTCGGCAGATTGGCGCCACCGGAATCGACGAGGTAGATGCACGGTAGCCGGTTCTCGCGCGCGATCTCCTGCGCGCGAATGTGCTTCTTCACCGTCATCGGATAATAGGTGCCGCCCTTGATGGTCGCATCGTTACACACGATCAGGCATTCACGGCCGGACACGCGGCCGATGCCGGTAATCAGCCCGGCAGCGTGGATGTCGTCGTCATACATGCCGTAGGCGGCAAGCGGTGACAGTTCGAGGAATGGCGATCCCGGATCGATCAGGCGGGTCACGCGCTCGCGCGGCAGCAGCTTGCCGCGTGACACATGCCGCTCGCGCGCCTTCTCGTTGCCGCCGAGCGCCGCGGTGGCGCGAGCGGCCCGCAGTTCATCGACGAGAAGCCGCCACTGCCCGGCATTGATGAGGAACTCGCGCGAGCGCGTGTCGGTCACCGATTCGAAGCGCGCCACATCATTCTCCTCGATTCGCAAACGCCGGGAACTATGCCGCGCCGGCGGGCGGTTGACCATAAGCACGCAGTGCAGCGAGCGCCGCCGATTCGATTCACGACACTCAGAATTTGCGAGGAACCGGAACGTCATCTCCTGCCGTGCGTTGAATAGCGCGACGACCGGATTCGCCGGAGCACGGGGGCTTCACGCCAGAGGAACACCAGAGGAGTCTCCCATGAGGTCTCGATTGCTTATGACCGTTTCGGCCGCCGCGCTGATTGCCGGCGCCGGATTTGCCACGGCGCAGGACAGAGGCGGCCCGGCCGCAGCGCCGCAAGGCTCGTCGCCAGCACAACAGTCGGCGCCGCCGGCATCGCAGCCGGGTGGCGGCAGCACCAAGGGCGGCAGCGAAATCCAGCAGCGTCAGGAAGCACCGCCGGTTCGCGCCCAGCAGCAGCAGCAGGACCGCGGCGACCAGATGCAGCGCGCGCAGGAGCCGCGCGAGCAGCGGCAGAATCGCGCGCAGGAGCGGTCGTCTCCGAAAGCCGACAAGAACGCCACCGATACCAAGTCGGACCGCAAGGGCGCGACCACCGGACAAGGGTCGGCCGGTTCGCAGGCCGCACTGACCGGTGAACAGCGCACCAAGATCTCGAGCACCATCCGCCAGACCAATGTGAAGCGCGAAACCAACGTGAACTTCAATGTCGCGGTCGGCACCGTGGTGCCGCGCACCGTGACGCTGCACGCGCTGCCGCCGACCGTGGTCGAGGTCTATCCGCAGTGGCGCGGCTATCGCTTCGTGATGATCGGCGATGAGATCGTCATCATCGACCCGGGCAGCCACCGGATCGTTGCTGTCATCGAGGCGTAACAATCGTCAGCTACTCAATGCGCAGCTTCCGCCGGAGCAAGTTTCGTACCGGCGGGAGCCTCGCAATCGAGAGAGAGCGACAATGGATGGTCGGTTACATTTCGTTAAGACGTGATTGCCATAGTCGCTAAAGTTTCATGCGCAGCGGGACGGATGTACTCCCGCGTGCGTATCGAGTGGGAAGCCCGGCCAGCGGCCGGGTTTTCTGTTTTCAGGCCCCTGCTTTCAGGGCAGTCCGTATGCGCATCGGCACGTGCGGTGACGCCCCGCTCAATCCACCTCATTGCCCGGCATGACCCAGGGTTCGGCGACGCCCTGCGACTGCCACTCCTGCCACGCCGGCAATGCGATCATGGCCGCCATATAGGCTTCGCAAGCGGCGCCCATGCCGATGGCGTAGCTCGAGAACCGCGAGACCACCGGCGCATACATCGCGTCCGCGGCGCTGAAGGCGCCGAACAGGAACGGCCCGCCGTCGCCGAACCGCCGCCTGCAATCGGTCCAGATCTCCTCGATCCGCCTCACGTCGGCCGCGACCTCGGCGGTCAGTTCGCGCTTGCGGTTCACCCGGCGCATATTCATCGGACAATAGCGGCGCAATGGGCCAAACCCCGCATGCATTTCGGCGGAGACCGCGCGGCAATGTGCGCGCGCTTTCGGGTCGGACGGCCAGAGCTGCGCCTTCGGAAAACGCTCGGCGATGTGATCGAGGATCGCAAGCGACTCCCAGATCGTCATGTCGCCGTCGATCAGGATCGGCACCTTGCCCGCCGGCGAGTATTTGAGGATGCGATCGCGGCTGCCCGGCTCATAGAGCGGGATCACCTCTTCCTCGAACGCGATGCCGGCGTGACGCATGGCGATCCACGGCCGCAGCGACCAGGAGGAGTAATTCTTGTTGCCGAGAATGAGCTTGAGCGACATCGGAAGCCCTCAATCGATGAAGACTTTCCAAT
Source organism: Pseudomonadota bacterium (assembly GCA_023387555.1). Taxonomy (GTDB): domain Bacteria; phylum Pseudomonadota; class Alphaproteobacteria; order Rhizobiales; family Xanthobacteraceae; genus Pseudorhodoplanes. Next base: position 380 of record JAEWHY010000170.1, on the reverse strand, counting down.
GCGGGCCGACCGCCGCGCAAGGCAAGCGAAAAGATGTGATGGCGGCGATCGGGCGCGCGAATGAATGGCTCACCGCTTCGGCGGCATGTGCTCGACCGGCCCGCCGGCCTTCTTCCACGCGCCGTAGCCGCCGCGGATATGCGCCACCGGCTTGAGCCCCATCATCTGCGCGGTCTGCGCGGCCAGCGCCGAACGCATGCCGCCGGCGCAGAAGAACACGAATTTCTTGTCCTGCGCGAAGGTCGGCTTGTGATACGGGCTCTGCGGATCGATCCAGAATTCCAACATGCCGCGCGGACAATGGAAGGCGCCGGGCACCCGGCCCTCGCGCTGCAATTCGCGGATGTCGCGGATATCGACCAGCACGACATCCTCGCGTC
>JAEWHY010000348.1 GCA_023387555.1 Pseudomonadota bacterium | reverse complement strand
AGGAGCTTGGCAATCGTGGCGTGAAGGCCTCCGACATTCCGGTGGTCGCCTTCTCCGTGGGTGAGGAAGAACTCGCCGGCATCGACACCAAGCCGCTGGTCGGCCATCTGGCCGCCTGGAACTACTTCGAGTCGATCAACACGCCCGCCAACAAGGAATTCATCGCGAAGTGGAAGGCCTTCACGAAGAATCCGAAGCGCGTCTCCAACGACCCGATGGAAGCCCATGTGATCGGCTTCAACATGTGGGTCGAGGCGGTGAAGAAGGCCGGCAGCACCGATCCCGACAAGGTGATCGACGCGCTGCCCGGCATCAAGGTGCCGAACCTGACCGGCGGCGTCTCCGAGATGCTCCCGAACCACCACATCACCAAGCCCGTGTTCATCGGCGAAGTGAAGGCCGACGGCCAGTTCGACGTGGTGTGGAAGACCGAAGGCCTCGTCCCCGGCGCCGCCTGGTCGCCGCATCTGGAAGGCTCGAAGGATCTCGAGGCCGACTGGGTGACGCTGAAGTGCGGCAACTACAACAAGGTCACCAAGAAGTGCGGCGGGCAAGGCTCGTAATCTGGCTCCTGATCGGCTGCCTCTAACAACACCAGGGGCGGCGCGCGGTGCGCCGCTCCCTCACATATCACCTCCGTGCCGGGACCATGTGAGATGACGCCGTTCTGCGCAAAGATGCGCGCCTGTCTGGTCGCGTGCATGCTGGCGCTTGCATTTCTCCTGACTGCTGTTCTGACCGCGCCGCCCGCCAGCAGCCAGACCATCGACGATGCGCTCGGCAAGTTCGCGGCGGATTCGTTCCGCGACACCGAGGAGGGCATCACGGCTCTCGCCGCGAGCGGATCGCCGCGCGCCGCCGCAATCATCCAGGCGCTGCAGGCCGGCGAACTCGCGTTCGATCCCGCGTCCAAAAAAATCTTCATTCGCCGGGACGGAAGCGTCATCGACGCCGCAACGGGAGAGGCGATCGCGTCCGCGCCCGCCGAACTCTCTACCGTGCGCATCAACAACCGGCTGCGCCGCGCGATCGAGGCCGCGCTCGGCAGTCTGACCTTGGTGTCATCCGATCCGCGTCAGCGCTTCTCGTCCGCCCAGGCCGTGTTCAAGTCGCGTGACGCCGGGGCGTTGCCGGCGCTCGATGCCGCGCTCGCCAAGGAGAGCGACGCCCGGATCAAGCGCGCGCTCACCGAGGCGCGGGCCGCTGTCGTTCTCTACAAGGAGGATGCCTCCGAGGCCGACAAGGTCAGCGCGGTCGGTGTCATCCGCGCGCGCGGCGACCAGGATGCGGTGGCGTTGTTGTCCGGCCTGCCGGCCAATGCGCCGGAGGAGGTGAAAAAGCGCGCACAGGACGCGATCGCCTCGATCCAGAGCGAACTGGCGCTTTGGGAGGTGCTGCAGAACGCCTGGTACGGGCTTTCGCTCGGCTCGGTGTTGCTGCTCGCGGCGATCGGGCTCGCCATCACCTTCGGTGTGATGGGCGTCATCAACATGGCGCATGGCGAGATGGTGATGATCGGCGCCTATGTCACCTTCGTGGTGCAGGAGATGATCCGCGTCCACAATCCGGCGCTGTTCGACTATTCGCTGGCGATCGCCATTCCGCTGGCATTCCTGTTGTCGGGCATGATCGGCATCCTGATCGAGCGCACCGTGATCCAGTGGCTCTATGGCCGCGCGCTCGACACGCTGCTCGCGACTTGGGGCATCTCGCTGATCCTCCAGCAGGCGGTACGGACCATATTTGGCCCGACCAATCGCGAGGTCGGCAATCCGTCATGGATGAGCGGCGCCTTCGAACTCGGCCACCTGACCATCACCTATAACCGGATGTGGATCATCGTGTTCACGCTGGCGGTGTTCTTCGGCCTGCTCGCGATCCTGCGCTTCACCCGGATCGGCCTCGAGATGCGCGCCGTGACGCAGAACCGCCGCATGGCGGCGTCGATGGGCATCAAGACAGCGAATGTCGACATGCTGACGTTCGGGCTTGGCTCCGGCATCGCCGGGCTGGCCGGCGTGGCGCTGTCGCAGATCGACAACGTCTCGCCCAATCTCGGACAGGGCTACATCATCGACAGCTTCATGGTCGTGGTGTTCGGCGGCGTCGGCAACCTCTGGGGCACGCTGGTCGGCGCCTTCTCGCTCGGCATCGCCAACAAGTTCCTCGAACCTTACGCGGGGGCGGTGGTCGCCAAGATCGCGATCCTCGTTCTCATCATCCTGTTCATCCAGAAGCGCCCGCGCGGCCTGTTCGCGCTGAAGGGCCGGGCGGTGGAGGCGTGATGTATATCGTGTCGGCGCGCATGAGCGGTCGCCGTGTTTGCCCTCTCCCCTTGGGGGAGAGGGCGACTCCGTCGGCGATGCGTATTCTGATGGGTGAGGGGTTACGGAGTATCCGCAGGACGATGACCCCTCACCCGATCGAGCTCGCGGAAGGCTCCGCGCCGCCCTCTCCCTCAAGGGGAGAGGGCACTCCGGCTCGCGTCGTGCTCGCGGCGAGGATCCCGGGAGCCCTTCCATGACCGCCGGTCCGATCATCCGTACGCTCGATCGACAGGCCGTCGTGTTCCTCACGATCCTGGCCGCGGTGGCGATCCTTGTGCCGCTGTCCAACCTGCTGCTGCCGGCGACGCATCCGCTGCATGTCCCGACCTATGCGGTCGCGCTGTTCGGCAAATACATCTGCTACGCGCTGCTGGCGCTCTCGATCGACCTGATCTGGGGCTATTGCGGCATCCTTTCGCTCGGTCACGGCGCGTTCTTCGCGCTCGGCGGCTACGCGATGGGCATGTACCTGATGCGGCAGATCGGCGACCGCGGCGTCTACGCCAATCCGCTGCTGCCGGATTTCATGGTGTTCCTGAACTGGAAGGAATTGCCGTTCTTCTGGTACGGCTTCCAGTCCTTCCCTTATGCGCTGCTGATGGTGTTCCTGGCGCCCGGCGTGCTGGCTTTCCTGTTCGGATGGTTCGCCTTCCGCTCGCGCGTCACCGGCGTCTATCTGTCGATCATCACCCAGGCGCTGACCTTCGCGCTGATGCTGGCCTTCTTCCGGAATAACTTCGGTTTCGGCGGCAACAACGGCCTGACCGATTTCAAGGACATTCTGGGCTTCAACGTGCAGGCGCAGTCGACGCGCGCGGCGCTGTTCGCGCTATCCTGCGCCGCGCTCGGCATCTGCTTCATCATCTGCCGGAAGATCGTGACCTCCAAGCTCGGCAAGGTGCTGGTCGCGATCCGCGATGCGGAATCCCGGACGCGCTTCCTCGGCTACCGGGTCGAGAATTACAAGCTGTTCGTCTGGACCGTGTCCGCCTGCATGGCCGGTCTCGCGGGCGCGCTCTATGTGCCGCAGGTCGGCATCATCAACCCGAGCGAATTCGCACCCGCCAATTCGATCGAGGCCGTGCTTTGGGTCGCGGTCGGCGGCCGCGGCACGCTGACCGGCGCGGTGCTCGGCGCATTGCTCGTCAACTACGCCAAGACCACCTTCACGACCGGCATCCTCGCGCCGTACTGGCTGTTCCTGCTGGGCGGGCTGTTCGTCGTCGTCACGCTGTTCCTGCCGCGCGGCATCGTCGGGACCGTCTCTCACCGGTGGCGCGAGCGGCAGGAGCGACGGGCCGCTGCGGGCGACCGAGAACCGGTCGCAGATGCCGCACCCAAGCCGGCGGAGTGATGCGCATGGATATCCGGACCACGACGGCGCTTCTGTATCTCGATGGCATTTCGGTGTCTTTCGACGGCTTCAAGGCGCTGAACAATCTGTCGCTGACCATCGATCCCGGCGAGATGCGCGCCATCATCGGCCCGAACGGCGCCGGCAAGACTACCATGATGGATGTCATCACCGGCAAGACTCGGCCGGACGAAGGCTTGGCCGTATTCGAGGGCGAATCCGATCTGACCGCGCTCGACGAGACCGAGATCGCGCGGCGCGGTATCGGACGTAAATTCCAGAAGCCCACCGTGTTCGAGATGCACACGGTCGAGGACAATATCCTGCTCGCCCTCAGCATGGACAAGAGCGCGCGGTCCAGCCTGCGCTGGAGGGCCAATGACGGCGATACGGGCCGCATCGAGAAGATCCTCGACATCATCCGGCTGAAGCCGGCGCGCTGGCGTCAGGCCGGATCGCTGTCGCACGGCCAGAAGCAGTGGCTGGAAATCGGCATGCTGCTGGCGCAGGAGCCGAAGCTGATGCTGGTGGACGAACCGGTCGCCGGCATGACCGACGCAGAAACCATGCAGACCGCGGCGCTGCTGAGAGAGATCAATCAGGAGAAGAGCGTGATCGTGGTCGAACACGACATGCATTTCGTGCGCGAACTGGGCGTCAAGGTCACCTGCCTGCACGAAGGCTCGGTGCTGGCCGAAGGCTCGATCGATCAGGTCTCGACCAACGAGCGCGTGGTCGAAGTGTATCTGGGGCGGTGATGATGGGATTGTCTCACGTGGTCATTCCGGGGCGGGCCGAAGGCCCGAGCCCGGAATCCATATTTCCGGCTGTGATTTTGGATTCCGGGCTCGCGCGTTGCACGCGCGCCCCGGAATGACGGAGCTTGCCAATGCTCGACGTAAAATCCATCGACCTGCATTACGGCGCGGCGCAGGCGTTGCGCGGAGTTTCGCTGGTCGCCAGGGAAGGCGAGGTGACTTGCGTCCTCGGCCGCAATGGTGTCGGCAAGACCAGCCTGCTGCGGGCCATCGTCGGCCAGCAGCCGGTGAGCAAGGGCAGCATCGATTGGGACGGCAAGTCCATCAACGCGCTCAAGCCGTTCCAGCGCGCGCGCTCCGGCATCGCCATCGTGCCGCAGGGCCGCGAGATCTTCCCGCTGCTCACGGTCGAGGAAAACCTCAAGACCGGCTTTGCGCCGCTCAAGCGCGACGATCGCGATATCCCGGACGACGTGTTCTCGCTGTTTCCGGTGCTGAACACCATGCTGCGCCGGCGCGGCGGCGATCTGTCGGGCGGGCAGCAGCAGCAGCTCGCGATCGGGCGCGCGCTGGTGATGCGGCCGAAGCTGCTCCTGCTCGACGAACCGACCGAGGGCATCCAGCCGTCCATCATCAAGGATATCGGCCGCGCTATCTCCTACCTGCGGGGCCTCGGCAACATGGCGATCGTTCTGGTTGAGCAATATTACGACTTCGCGCGCGAACTGGGCGACCGCTTCGTCGCCATGGACCGCGGGTCGGTGGTCTATTCCTCCGGCAAGGATGACCTCGACGAACCGGCGTTGCGGCGCGCGCTCGCGTTGTGAGTCTCGACGCCGCGCGAACCGTGCTACACGGTCGCCATGACGCGCGCGACCGAACCTGCCGACACAACCGCCATCTTCGCCCGTAACCGGGCGCATGGACTGATCGACCTCTCGGTGAGTGCGGCGACGGGCCGGACCCGGCGCAAGACGGTCGCCGAGGCGGGCTCGCTGCGTGTCCGCTTGCCCGATGTCAGCGGCCGGGAAGCAGAAGCGGTGATCCTGAACACCGCCGGCGGCATTGCCGGAGGCGACGATTTTTCCAT
>JAEWHY010000125.1 GCA_023387555.1 Pseudomonadota bacterium | reverse complement strand
CCGATATCCCGATCCGCTATGCCGTCATCGGTCCGGCCGCCTATGGCGATGCGACCGGCGGACGGCGCGTGGCGGAAGCGGTCATTGCGGCCGGTGCCGATATCATCTTCGGTCAGGGCAATGGCTCGACCATGGGCATGCTGCAGGCCATCACGACGGCGAAGGCGCCGGACGGCGGCAAGGTGATGCTGATTGACGTCATCGGCGACAAGACCAAGGTGTCGCAGGGACATCTGATGTCGTCGGTTCTGTGGGACATGACACTCCCGTTCACGGCCATCATCGAAGACATCAAGGCCGGCAAGCTTGGCTCGCGCAAATACAACATCGGACTTGCCGATGGGTCGGTGCGTCTGCTCAAGACCGAGCACATCCCGGCAAAGATCTGGGACGAAATCGAACAGGCCAAGGCGAAGCTGACCAGCGGCGAAATCAAGGTCGATTATGTCGCCGACGCGGCGCAGGTTCGTGCCCTGATGACAGACGTGCAAGGGCCCAAGAACTAGGATCAATCGGGTCTGCAAAGAAACTGCAATGCGCGGCCGGACCGGGTTCAGCCCGGTCCTTGGCCGTGCTTCGGGGCTGAGTGTCACGCGTGTCCGAGTTAACCGACAATGCCGCACCGGCGGAGCCCTTCGTCTCGGTGTCGGGCGTCTCCAAGCGATTCCCGGGCGTCATCGCCAACAACGACATCTCATTGGATTTTCACGCCGGTGAGGTGCATGTGCTGCTTGGCGAGAACGGCGCCGGCAAGTCCACGCTGATCGGGATACTGTCCGGGCTTCAGCAGCCCGACGAAGGAACCATCCGTGTCCGCGGCGAGCGCGTCACGATCCGGTCCCCGCGCGCGGCAATCGCGCTCGGGATTGGCTGCGTCTATCAGCATTCGACACTCGTCCCGACGATGACGGTTGTCGAGAACCTGATGCTTGGGCAGCCGTGGTATCTGCCGCTCCAGCGCCGGGCGACACTTGCGCGGCTGGATGAACTGTCGCGGCTTCTGGGCATCACCATCGATCCCGATGCGCGGGTCGACCGTCTCTCGCTCGGCGAGCAGCAGCAGGTCGAGATCATCAAGGCGCTCTGGCGCGGTGAGCGCGTCCTGATCCTCGACGAGCCAACCTCCATGCTCACGCCGCAAGGGGTGAAGGAGCTGGGAGCCGTGATTGCCCGCCTGCGGGCGGAGGGCCTCGCCATCATTTTCGTCACCCATAAGCTCAATGAGGTCATTGCGTTCGGCGACCGGGTGTCGATCCTCAAGCTCGGGCGAGTGGTCGGGCGGATCGGGCCGGTGACCTTCCGCAGCCTGACACCCGAACAGGCGACCGCGACGATCCTTGACCAGATGTTCGGCCCGGCTTCGGAGCGATCGTCTCGCCTCGAAAAGGAGTTCGAGGGATCGACGAATTTGCGTCGGCCGAAGGATGCCGTTGCAGCGCAAGATATCGTTCTGGAGGTTACGGACATTGCGACCGCAGGTCACGGTCGCGAGGTCGCTCTCGGCGGCATCACGCTGACCGCGCGTGCGGGCGAAATCGTTGGTATTGCCGGCGTCGATGGCAATGGCCAGCGGCAACTCGCCGAAGCACTGGCCGGGCAGCGCCCGCTGGCGCGCGGCCGGATCGTGTTCAACGGCCATGACATTTCATCATTGGGAGTGGCGGGGCGCCGCAAGGTTGGCCTGCGCTATCTCACCGACGATCGGCTGGGGGAGGGCGTGGTTGGTTCGTTCTCGGTGGCGATCAACCTCGTGCTCAAGCGGATCGGTGAGCGGCCATTCTGGCATTGGGGCTTCATTCGCACGCGGCCGATTGAGGATCATGCCAAGGAACTCATTGCCCGCTACGACGTGCGGACGCCTGGCCCAATGACGCCCATCGCCAAGTTGTCTGGGGGCAATATCCAGAAGGCGCTGTTCGCCCGCGAACTCGATGCCGGGCCGAAACTCGTGATTTACAACAAGCCAACCTATGGCCTCGACGTGGCCAATGCGGGCCTTGCCCGCGCCCGCATCCGCGATGCGGCCGATCGCGGCATTACTGCCATTCTGATCTCGACCGAACTCGACGAACTGCATGAGGTGTGCGACCGCATCGCGGTGATGGACCGCGGTCGGCTTGCCGGCATCGTGGACAATGACGACGACGATGCTGAACGCAAGGTCGGTCTTCTCATGGTCGCGGGGGGCGTACAGTGACCGATACCAGCCTGGAAGCCCAGACGTCGGCGGCGCGCCCGTTCAGCGCAGTGCTGCGCGCGCTGCTTCCCATCGTGCTGGCACTTTTGCTCGGTGCCGTCATTCTCGCCGCGCTCGGACGCGATCCGGTACAGTTTTATACCAACGTCGTGCGGCGCACGCTGTTCAGCTGGAGCGGCGTGCAGGAAGTTCTCGTACTGATGGCGCCGCTGCTCATGCTGGCGGCAAGCATGATCGTCTGCTTCCGCGCGGGACTTTGGAATCTCGGCGTGGACGGACAGTTCCTGCTCGGCGGCGTGTTCGTTGCGGCCTATGCCCCGTTCTGGGTCCAGGCCATGCCGTTCCCGCTTGCGATGGTGCTGCTGTTTACACTTGCGATCGTTGTCGGTGCGCTTTGGGCCGCGATCCCCGCGCTGCTGCGCGCCTATGAAGGCGTTAACGAGATTATCTCGACCCTGATGATGACCTTTCTCGCGCTTTCGACCAGTGCGTTCCTGATCAAGACCGTGTTCGGGGATCCGGAGAGTCCCGCGCCGCAGACCTTCCTGCTCGCGGTCGAGGACCGGCTGCCGCGCATCGGCGGCACGCTGATCCATATCGGCGTGATCATCGCGCTCGTGACCGTAATCGCCGTGCATATTGTCATGACGCGGACCTCCTTTGGCCTCAAGCTGCAGGTGGTCGGGCACAATCCGCAGGCTGCGAAACATGCCGGGATGAACGTGCCGCTCCTGACGCTCGCGGCATTCGGCATCTCCGCGGCTCTTGCCGCTGCTGGCGGCGCCATCGAAGTCTTGGGCGTACGCGGGATCGTGCGCGCCGACTGGCACCCCAATTACGGATTGATGGTCGTGCCGCTGGTCTTCCTCGCGCGCTTCAACGGTATTGCGGTGATTGCGCTGGTCGCCTTCTTCGCCGTGATGCTGATCGGCGGCGAGTCCGCCGCGCGCCGCGCCGACTTGCCGAACGACTTCCTGCTGATCGTCATGGCGCTGATACTCGCCATTTTCGCGATTGCGGATCATCTGTCCGCTCGCGTCGGCGCGAAGGGCTGAGCGACATGGAAGTCTTGCTCACGCCTGCCTTCATCACCGCCTTCATCGCCGGCACGGTGACGGTTACGATTCCGCTGCTCCTCGTCGGCATGGGCGAGCAGATTTCCGAGAAAGCCGGCGTTCTCAACCTCGGCCTCGAAGGCATGATGCTGGTCGGCGCGTTCTGCGGCTTCGCGGTCGCCTACGCCACCGGGTCATTCGCCTACGGCTTCCTCGCCGGGATGGCCGGCGGCGTCGCCGTCGCCGCGATCATGGGCCTGCTGTGCGTGGTGCTGACGCTCAACAAGATCGTGATCGGCATCGCGATCACGCTCGCCATGCAGGGCGCGACCAGTCTTGCCCATCACGTGCTCTATGCGCGTGACTTTCCGCGCCTCCCGAGGCAACCGGAATTCGCGATCCCCTATCTGTCCGAATTGCCGTATGTGGGAACCAGCCTGTTCACGCAAAATCCTGTCGTCTACATCGCCATCGCACTGGTCTTCGTGCTGGGCTGGCTGTTCCGCCGCACCGGGATCGGCCTGAATCTGACGGCGGCCGGTGAAAAGCCGACCGCGCTCGATGTCGCCGGTGTCAGTGTCACCTCGACCCGCCTGTTCGCGGTTCTATCGACCGGGGCGCTGGCCGGTCTCGGCGGCGCATATCTCGCGCAGGTGGGAGCAGGGCTGTTCGTTCCGTTCATGACCGGCGGCCAGGGCTTCATGGGAATCGTGCTTGCGATGCTTGCGCGGTCGAGGCCGATCTGGGTTTTGGCGGGCGCGCTGGTCATCGGAGTCACGACGTCGGTGACGACGGCGTTGCAGGTCGCGGGCTTTCAGATCCCGACCGATGTCGTGCAGATGATCCCG
>JAEWHY010000111.1 GCA_023387555.1 Pseudomonadota bacterium | reverse complement strand
CGGCGCGCATGACCCTATTTGCCGTTCAGGGCAGATACGATGGCGCTGTAGGCGGGCTTGGGCCTCATGTCGAAATCGAACGGCAGGCATCGCGGCATTCTCTCGCCGGACTTGCGGCCAGCCTGGATCTCTTCGGCGAGCGAGGTGTGCCGGTCACTGAGTTCCCAGGTCACGATCTCGCGCACCGCGCCGACCGAAAGGACATCCTTGAGATAGCTGCGATAGATATCGGCGACTCCCTTGTCGCGGAGTGCGAAATCGTCCGGCAAGGTGGAATCGTCGACATCCAGTTCCGTGATCTGCAGTTCGAGGCCCATGCCCTTGAGCGTGTGCAGGAACTCCAGGAAGGAATCGCGATCATATTCGTCGCGGAATCGCGACGAGAGATGGGATTGCAAGCCGATGGCGTCCAGCGGAACATCCTCGTCGCGCAGCCTCCTGACCAGATCGAGGAAATGTCCGCGGACCTTCGACCATGGTGAATCCGGCTTGCGCGACCTGTTCTTCGCGAACGGTGAATCGTACCAACGGTATTCGAGAAACGCTTCATTGAGCACGAGTTTGGCGCTCGGGTCGGCCTGCTTTGCCCGCCGGAAGCTGCGGGCGATGTAGTTGCGCCCCATGGCCGCGTACCAGGGGCCGCCACGCAGGCCGCCGTCGTTCCTGCTGTCGACCCAGATCGGCTCGTTCACCACGTCCCACGACTGCACCCGGCCGGCATAGCGCCCCGCGACCGCGTCGATGTGTTGGTCCAGCAGCCGTTCCATCTCCGCGGCGGACAAGCGCCTGGTCCAGTCCGGCATGAAGTCGTTCCAGATCAGCGTATGTCCGCGCATCTTCATGTTGTGCTGGGCCGCGAATTCGAACAGCCGATCGACCACGGTGAAATCGATGGTGTCCGGCGTGCTGCGCATCGAGCCGAACTTCATGCTGTAGTCGGGTGTCAGGATCGCGCATTCATCGGCCAGAAGCCGCGCATAGGACGGGCTCCCGTAGATGTGCTGATCGAACGCCGATCCGAACATGATCATGCGCGCGGCCGCGGCATCGCGGGCGTTCTTCGCCGGAGCGGCGAAGCCAGGCGCCGCGTTGAGCAGCGCACCGCCGGTCAGTGCAGCAGTTCCGGTCAGAGCAAGTCCGGTCAGAACATCTCGGCGGTTCGTTGCGTTCGCGGGTTGCATGCGCGGTCGGTACCATGCGCGCAAGCGCCGGGTCAAAACAACGAAAAGTCAATTCGAATTAACCTAAAGTCGCGAGCGGCGCCGGTTAACCTAACATTCCGGATGTGGAGAATGTGCGGTGCAATTATGAGAGAGTGAACTACATGCAGCGCATCGCGATTGTTCGGCTGCTGCGTTCCAGGATTACAAAATCGCAAGGTCGAATAGCACGCATTTGACGCAACGCGACTCTTGAAGTGTCCCGATTGTCTTCTGGCCGTTAGAATGACGAAAGCGTTAAATCCATGAGCAGCTATGACGTCGATTTGGGCCGGCTCAATAGCCCGAAGCAGAAGCTGTTGTCCCGATTCCCGAAGTCGGCGGTCTACGCGCGCTATCTGAAGTCGCTGTTCCGCGGCGAGGTCGAGCTGCGACTGCTGCCGATGCTCTGCGATCGTTCGCTGGTGTCGGTGGACGTCGGCGCGCACCACGGCATCTATACGTTGGGCGCAAGCCTGTTCTCCCGCAGCGTGGTTTCGGTCGAGCCGCAATTCCATCTGGCGAATGCGCTGCGCAAGTCGATGCCGGCGCGGGCCACGCTGGTCGAAGGCGCCCTGTCGAGCCAGCCCGGCCATGCGACACTGATGATCCCGCTGCATGAATGGGACAGCCGGTCGCATCTCGCGATGGAGGGCGACGATGACGGGCGCTGGCGCTCGCAGCGCGTTGCGCTGTTCCGCATGGACGATATCGTCCGCGAGCCTGTCGGGTTCGTGAAGATCGACGTCGAAGGGCATGAACGCGAAGTGCTGGATGGCGCAACGCGGATCATCGAACATGACAGGCCGGCTTTCCTGATCGAGGTCGAGGAGCGGCACAAGGCTGGATCGGTCGCCGACATCGCGACCTTCATGCAGGAGCGCGGCTATCGCGGCTTCTTCGTCCGGGACAACCGGATCTTGCCGATTGGGCAGTTCGATCTTGAGCGCTATCAGGCGCCGTCGCTGATCGGCGAGGGCGATCGCGCCAACTACAAGGACTACATCAACAACTTCATCTTCCTGCATTCCGGGAAAAGCCTGCCGGCAAATGTGCCGTCGCCGTTGCAGGCCCTGTCGGCCGCGCTTTGCGCGACGGCGGCGGGCCGCTGAGCGCGCTCCGATTGCAGACCGTGATCCCCGCAATGGCAATCTGAAATGCTGGCAAGGCAGGACGAACCCGGAGCACGCGACGGTGTCGGCAGGGTGCAGAGCACTGCTGCGAAGCATCTGCTCTGCCTCGTCCATCCGATTGATCCGCGCGGCAACAAGGTCGGCGGCATCGAGACCCATGTCCGGATGATGATCGCGCATGCGCCGCGGGACTGGCAGGTTCTGCTGGTCGGCGTCGACGGTCGCGGCGATTGCCGGCTCGGCGAGGTGACGCAACTCAGCCTGGATGGCCGGACCTTCGACTTTCTCCCCGTCCTTCATTTCGCCGAGGACCATACGAAAGCGGCGCGCTCGATCTTCTCGTCGCTGACCTTCCGCTTCGGCCTCGGCCTGATGCGATATTTTGCGCCGCTGCGCCGTGTCGTGCGCTCCGCCCCCAGCGCGACCGTCGAGTTGCAGCGTTTCGAATTTGCCGTGCTGCGGCTGCTATTGGGCCGGCCGACCGTTCAGGTCATCCACGGCGAAGGCAGCAAAGACGACAAGATGGATTCGCTGATCAAGAAATTTTGGCTCGTGCATCGCATGAACGAGGAAATCGCGGTCGGCCTCGCCGACCGGATCATCTGCGTCAATCCGAACATCCTGGCGAAGCTGGAGCGTGAAAAGCCGGCCGCCGCGCGGCGCGCGGTGTTCATGCCGGTTGCGGTCGATACCGATGTGTTCACCGCCTCCGACTTCGTGCTGGACGACGATATCTTCCGCGTGGTGTTCGCCGGCCGGTTCGACGAGTTCAAGGATCCCCCGCTGATGTTCCGGACGCTGCGTCGCGTCCACGACCGGCTCGGCGGCAAATTCGAATTCCACTACATCGGCACCAGCGACCCGGAGCGCTATCCGGAATTTGCCGATGCGCGGCCGTTTACGATCTTCCATGGCTTCCGGACCGCCCGCGAGGTGTCCGCGATCATGAAGCGATGCCACGCCGGCATTCTGACATCCTGGTTCGAGGGCATGCCCTGCTATCTGCTCGAACTTATGGCGACGGGACGCCCGATCGTCGCGGTCACGCTGCCGCAATACAAGCTCGTGGTCGAGAATGCGCGCAACGGGCATCTGGTCGACCGCGTCGACGATCCCGAGCAGATGGTCGAATTGCTGGCCGACCGCATGCTCGAGACCTGGGCCGCGATCCGCAGCGGCGCCATGGCGGCCGATGACATCCGCGAGCACGTGATCCCGTATTCGGTCGACGTGCAACTGCACCAGCATTTCGCGCGGCACAGCACGCTTGCCGCCGGACAGGCGGCGTAGCGCGCCTGGCCGGCACCGGGCGCGCCACACGCGGGCGCGTCAGGGAATCAGCAGCACTTTCCCGAAATGCTTGTTCGCGCGCATGTAGGCGTGGGCCTCCGCGGCCTCGTCCAGCGCGAACGTCCGGTCGATCGGCACGCGGATCTGGCTGGCGGTCACGTGATCCCACAGGTCCTTGCGCATCTGCACCATGATGTCGTGGACCTCTTCGATGTTCCGGGTCCGGAAGGTCACGCCGATATAATCGATGCGCTGGCGTGCGTGCTGCTCGAAATCGAACGCTGCCGTCATGCCGGCCAGCCGTCCGATATTGACGATACGGCCCTTCACCGCCGTGCAGCGCATGGTCTGATTGACCGTTGGCCCCGACAGCATGTCGACCGTCAGGTCGAGACCTCTGCCACCCGTGGCCTTCAGCAATTGCTCCGGCCAGTCGTTGTCGGCGGTGTTGAGCGCAACATCGGCGCCGAACTCGGTGAGCCTTGCGCGCCGCGCATCGTTGGTCGAGGTGCCAACGACGAAACTCGCACCGAGCAGCTTCGCCACCTGCAAGCCGATGAGGCCGACGCCGGAGCTTGCGCCCTGCACCAGAACGACGTCGCCTTGCTTGAGCCGCCCGGCGGTGACCAGCGCATTGTGCAGCGTCGCCAATCCGACCGGCAGCGTCGCGGCTTCCTCGAAACTCATGCCGTCCGGTATCTTGGTGGCGCGGCGCCAGTCGCAGAGCGCGACTTCGGCATGACTGCCGGTCGCATGACACATGATGCGGTCGCCCGGCCGGAAGTTCTGGGCAGCGGCGCCGACCGCCGCAACCTCGCCGGAAAACTCGATGCCGATCGGCTTTGCGCCATCGCTCGACGCGGCTTTGGCCGATACCAGGTCGGTGCGGTTCAGCGCGGCGGCCTTCACCCGGATCAGGAGATCGTCCGGTCCCGGCGTCGGTTCCGGTATGGTCTGAATGGCAACGCCGTTCGGGGTCGCAACGCCGGCTCTCATGAAGTCGTCTCCTGCTACGTCGAGGTTTTTATCTTGCGATCCGGGCGACGCGCCCGCTGAGGTCGGACACATCGGCGGACCCGAGGAAAGCCAGATCGCGATGGATTTCGCTGCGCAGGAGATCGATCGCGCGGCGCACGCCGGCCTCCTGACCGATCGCTGCGGCATAAAGAAACGGCCGCCCGACGAATACGAAGTCGGCCCCAAGCGCGAGCGCCTTGAGGACATCGGTGCCGCGGCGGATGCCGCTGTCCATCATCACCGTCATGCCCTGCGCGACCTCGGCGATGCGCGGCAGGACGCGCAAGGATGCCGCCGCGCCGTCGAGCTGCCTGCCGCCGTGGTTCGAAACGATCACGCCGTCGCAGCCGATCCGCCCCGCAGTCTGTGCATCCGCCGGCGCCAACAGGCCCTTGACGATCAGCTTGCCCTGCCAGCGTTCGCGGATCCATTCGAGATCGGCCCATGACAGCGAGTCGCGCAGATGCGCGCGGATCGCGGCATTGGAGAACACCGCCATGCCGCGCTCGGCGGCGGAGTTCTCGTAATAGGGCATGCCGTGGCGGCGCAGCGTGCGCAGTGCGTTGCCGAACAGCCAGCGCGGATGCGCGAGGCCGTCGAGCGCGAGCCGGAGCGAGGGACGCAACGGCGACGTATAGCCCGCGCGGACGAGATTCTCGCGATTGCCGCCGACCGGCACATCGGCGGTGACCACGAGATGACGATAACCGGCCGCGGCAATGCGATCGATCAGGGCGCCGATGGCGCCGCGCTCCACCGGCAGATAGGCCTGGAACCAGGCCTGCGGATTGGTCTTGGCTACCTCTTCCATCCGGACCAGCGATGCGCCGCTCAGGATGAAGGGCACATT
Source organism: Pseudomonadota bacterium (assembly GCA_023387555.1). Classification (GTDB taxonomy): domain Bacteria; phylum Pseudomonadota; class Alphaproteobacteria; order Rhizobiales; family Xanthobacteraceae; genus Pseudorhodoplanes. The sequence goes on along the minus strand of JAEWHY010000111.1, from coordinate 5,319 downwards.
CTCGGCGGCTGCGCCGGATGCGAGCGTGAGATCGGCGCGATAACCGGCAAGGCCCGATCCGCCCATCGGCGCTATCCCGAACGGCGCGCTGTAGCGCTCGCCGAACAGCGTCTTTGCGGTGGAGCGGCCCGACACATCGATCAGGACGCGCGGATGGAAATCGTAATCCTGGAAGGCGGCGCGGTTCTCGCGCAGCGACGCATTGGTCTCCACCGCGCCCGATATGAACGAGAAGATGCAATGCGGCAGATAGCGTTGCGCGGCCGGTTCGAGATCTTCCAGCGAGAGGATGTCGCGCAGTCCGCGCGAGAGCGCCGGCGGTTCGGCGGCAGCCGGATTGCGGGTGGTGTCACGCATGTCCGAGCACGCTGTCGAACCGCTCGCGGAAGCGCGGCAGCACCTCCGGATTGAGCATGCGCTGCGGCTTGCCGCCGCGCAGGATGTCGATCAGTTGCTCGGCGGCCATCAGCGCGAGCCGCTTGCGCGCCGCATGGGTTACGCCTGCGGTATGCGGGCTTGCGATCACATTGCGCAGCGTCAGCAGCGGATGGTCCGCGGGCGGCGGTTCCTGTTCCCACACGTCGAGACCGGCGCCGGCCAGATGTCCCGATGCCAGCGCATCGTAGAGCGCGGCTTCGTCGTGGATGCCGCCGCGTGCCGCGGTGACGAAGAATGCGCCCGGCTTCATCTGCGCATATTCGGCCGCGCCGATCATGCGGGTGGTTTCGTCGGTCAGCGGGCAATGCAGCGAGACGAAATTCGCGGTCCGCAGGAGTTCGGCCAGTTCGACCTTGCGGGCGCCGCGCGCCGTGATCGCGTTGGCCCCGACATAGGGGTCGTAGGCGAGCACGGTCATCGCGAACAGCCCGCTGCACAGCTGCGCCACGCGCGTTCCGGTATTGCCGAAACCGACGATGCCGACGGTCTTGCCGTAGAGGTCGTCGCCCATATAGGCGATCCGGTCGATCACCTCTCCCGAACGCAACGCCTTGTCGGTCTCGCCGATCCGCTTTGTCAGGGACAGCATCATGCCAAGCGTATGCTCGGCGACCGCCTCGCGATTGCCGCCGGTCTGGTTGACGGCGAGCACGCCGGCCTTCGTGCAGGCGGCGACGTCGATGGCGTCGAAGCCGGCGCCGCTGGCCGACACCACAAGGACCTGCGGGCATCGTGTCAGGAACGCCGGCCCGATGCGCAGGTGTTCGGGAATGTCGAGCCGCGCGGAATCGATCTGGATGGCGTGCGAAGCGGCAAGCGTATCGTGCAGTGCGGCAAAGGATTGCGACTTGTCGATCCGGATCAGTGAAAGGTCCGGGCAGGCCTCGATCGTGCGGTCAAAGCCGGGATCGATATAGCCGCCGATGTAGGAGATCTGTTTTCTGATCCCGGTCATGCATCTGGTGTAGCAGGCGGCCGGGCAGCGTCAATCGCGTTCGATTCCGGACCTCGGTCGAGACCGCTGCCCACTTTGCGCGTGCCACTTTCATCGCTATTCACTATAGGCATCTGCGAAAACGCCTCGGGGGCAGCCGTCGCAATGTCCAAGATCGTCGATCGGACACTCGATTTCATCGAATTGTTTGCTGCGGAGCGCAGGCCGTTGTCGCTGTCCGATATCTCGCGGCTGCTCGGCATTCCGGCGTCGAGTTGCCATGACGTGCTGCGGGCGCTGCTGGCGCGCGGATATATTTACGAGATCGGACCGCGCGCGGGCTTCTATCCGACCGTGCGGCTGTTCAATATGGCACGGACCATTTCCGAGCACGACCCGGTTCTGTTGCGCGCCGAAGTGCTGTTGCGCAAGGTGCGCGACACCATCGACGAGTCGGTGTCGCTCGCCAAGGCGGGCAAATCGAATGCCACGTATCTGCTGGTCTTCGAGCCGAGCCATCCGCTGCGCTTCATCGTGGCGGTGGGCAGCGATGTCCGCAGTCTTCACGCAACATCGGCCGGCAAGGCCTATCTCGGCAGCCTCAGTCCCGAGCGGTTTGAGGATTATCTGAAGACCGCAAGGCTTGAGCCGATGACGGCGAAATCCATCACGTCGAAGGCGATGCTGCGCGAGGATATCGCGCTGTCCAGGCGGCGCGGCTATTTCCTCAATCAGGCCGAAAGCTTCGAGGACGCGACCACGGTGTCGTCGCTGTTTCGCTGGCACGGCGCGGATTACATCGTCACGGTGGCGGGGCCGACGTCGCGGATGGCGGGCAAGCTGGACGACGCGATCAAGCTGGTGACGGAAGCCTGCCGGACGCTGGGTGAGGGCGGCTAACCGCCTCGACTGCGGCCGTTGCGACGCCAGGCGGCCGATTGACTCGGCTGGACCGCAGCCGTAAAAACAATTCGAAATAGCGATAAGAAATTCGCAATAGCGAAATGGAGGAAGTGTGTGACAGCGTCCGGGCCCTCCGCTCCCGACGGTCCCAAAAGGGCAGATGGCCCCAAAGTGGGCCCGTTGTCGGGCGTGCGCGTGATCGACCTCACGACCGTGGTGATGGGCCCATCGGCGACGCAAATCCTCGGCGATCTCGGCGCCGACGTGATCAAGATCGAGTCCGCGGGCGGCGATTCCATGCGCTGGGTCGGGCCCAATCACACCGAAGGGATGGGACCGCTCTATCTCAATGCCAATCGCAACAAGCGAAGTGTGGTCCTCGACCTGAAGGACCCGGAGGATCGCGACGCGCTGCTGTCGCTGTTGTCCGGCGCCGATGTTTTTGTGTCCAACATGCGGCCGCAGGCAATGGCGCGGCTCGGCCTCGGCTACGAGGCGATCGCCGCCGTGAAGCCCGACATCGTTTATTGCCTTGCGGTCGGCTACGGCTCGGACGGTCCGAATGCGGGGCAGGCGGTCTATGACGATCTCACGCAGGCCGGAAGCGGGATCGCCGGATTGTTCGGCGCGATCGACGGCGCGCCGCGCTATGCGCCGGTCAATATCTGCGACCGCGTGGTCGGTCTCTACCTCACCATCGCGATCGTCAGCGCGCTGCATCATCGCGCGGTCACCGGCGAAGGCCAGGAAATCGAAGTGCCGATGCTCGAGACCATGGCGCAATTCGTGCTTGCCGATCACATGGGCGGCGGTGCGTTCGTGCCGCCGCTCGGCAACATGGGTTACAAGCGGCTGCTGTCGCGGGTGCGCGGGCCTTATCCGACCAGCGACGGTCATGTCGCGCTCGTGGTCTATACCGACAAGCACTGGCGCGCGTTTTCGGCGATGGCCGGCCAGCCCGATCTGGTCGATACCGATCCCCGGTTCCGGACCCAGGAAACGCGCACGCAATATGCCGAGGACATGGGGCATTACCTGAAGGCGCATCTGCCGCAGAAGACCACGGCGGAATGGATCGCGGCGTTGCGCGCGGCGGATATTCCCGCGCACGCGGTGAACCGGATCGAGGACCTGTTCGACGATCCGCATCTCAAGGCGGTGAAGATGTTCTCCGAGATCGAGCATCCGACTGAAGGCACGCTCAAGGTCGCGCGCTTTCCGGTGAAATTCTCCAGAACGCCGGCCTCGATCCGCTGCCTCGCTCCCAATCTCGGCGAGCATACCGACGAAATCCTGCCCGATCGCGCCAAGAAGAAAGCCGCGATCCGAAAAGCCAAGACCGGGAGCTGACGCCGTGAAGACCTTCGACGCGCTTTGCAACACGCCGGAACGGCGCGAGATCCGCGACGCGATCCGTGCGATCTGCGACCGGTTCGACGACGACTATTGGCTGGAAAAGGACAAGGCGCACGCCTTCCCGTTCGAATTCGCCAAGGCGGTCGCCGACGGCGGCTGGCTCGGCATCGCGATGCCGGAGGAATTCGGCGGCGCCGGGCTCGGCGTCACCGAGGCCGCGATCATGATGCAGGAGGTCGCGCATTCGGCCGGGGCATTCGCGGCCTGCTCGACCATCCACATCAACATTTTCGGGCTGCATTCCATCGTCAAGCACGGCACCGATGCGCAGAGGAAGGCGTGGCTGCCGTCGATCATCGACGGTTCGTCGCGCACCTGTTTCGGCGTGACCGAGCCGGACGCCGGCCTCGACACCTCGAAGATCAAGACCCGCGCGGTGCTCAAGGGCGACCGCTACATCGTCAACGGCAAGAAGATCTGGACCTCGACCGCGCAGCAGGCCGACAAGATCGTGCTGCTGGCGCGCACCGTGCCGATCGAGGAATGCAAGAAGCCGACCGACGGGCTGACGCTGTTCTATACCGATTTCGACCGCTCCAAGATCGAGGTCCGCGAAATCCTGAAGATGGGCCGCCACGCGGTCAATTCGAACCAGACCTTCTATGACAATCTCGAAGTGCCCGTGGAGCACCGGATCGGCGAGGACGGCAAGGGCTTCCGCTATATCCTCGACAGCCTCAATCCCGAGCGCATCCTGAATGCGGCGGAGTGCGTCGGGATCGGCCGCCGCTGCCTGGAAAAGGCGGTGAAATATGCCGGCGAGCGCGTCGTGTTCGGCCGGCCGATCGGCCAGAACCAGTCGATCCAGCATCCGCTCGCGGAAAACTGGTCCGAACTGCTGGCCGCCGAACTGCTGACGCTGCATGCCGCCGAGCTTTATGACTCGGGGCAGCCGTGCGGCGCGCAGGCGAATGCGGCGAAATACTTTGCCGGCGACGCCGCCTTCAAGGCCGCGGACCAGGCGGTGCGCACCCATGGCGGGATGGGCTACGCCGCGGAATTCCACGTCGAGCGCTATTTCCGCGAGGCCGTGGTGATGCGGCTTGCGCCGGTGTCGCGCGAGATGGTGCTGAACTTCCTCGCCGAGCGCGAACTCGGTCTGCCGAAGTCCTACTGAGCGGGAGCCGCCCCATGGCCGAGAAGGTCATCAACATCGGCGGTGCGTCGGGCGCCTGGGGCGACAGCCCGATGGCGATCCCGCAATTGCTGACCGCCGATGTCCATTACCTGATGATGGACTATCTCGCGGAAGTGACGATGTCGCTGCTCGCGCGCGCCCGCATGAAGGACCCGAATGCCGGCTTCCCGCCGGACTTCGTCGCCTATCTGAAGCGCTCGCTGCCGGAGATTACGAAGCGCGGGATCAAGATCGTCAGCAACGGCGGCGCGGTCAATCCGCAGGGTGCGAGGCGCGCGCTGGAGACGGCCTGCGCCGAACTCGGGCTCTCGCTCAAGATCGCGGTGGTGGAGGGCGACGATGTGCTGCCGCGCATCGATACCCTGCGCGACACCGTGCGCGAGGCCTCGACCGGCGAACCTTTGCCGCGCAAGCTGCTCACTGCCAACGCCTATCTCGGCGCTTTGCCGATTGCGGCCGCGCTCGACCGCGGCGCCGATATCGTCATCAC
>JAEWHY010000107.1 GCA_023387555.1 Pseudomonadota bacterium | reverse complement strand
ATATCGAGGTCGGGCTTTTTCGGCTTGCGGGCCAGCGCTGTCGCCATATCGTCGCTCCCTCAGGGACGCCACAATACATGCGCTAATCTGCAAGTATTTGAAAGGGATGGAACTTTCAATTTGCGATGGCGCTAGAGCAAAAGCTTTTCCAAAACACCCCAAAAGAAGAATTCTCCCGGGTAGCCTTCGATCCGCGCCTTTTCCTTGCCGTCCTCGACCACGACGAAGGTGGGTGTAAAGCGGATTGGACTCTTGAGTTCGACTGAATTGTCCTTGCCGCGATCGAGATGGATCTGTCGTAGCGGTGCCTTCTTGCCCACATCGGTCTTGGGATATATGGGCCCGATCTCGCGATCCCAGGCGAGGCAATATGGGCAACCGGCCCGGCGATACATGACGACTTCGGCCGAAAATACCGGCACGGCCGTGGCTATCAATGCAGCGAGAACAACAATGGCCTTCAACATCCGCACGGTCGGCACCTTTGCAGCGAACGATCCATCGACATATAATTGCGAAATGATGAATGCGACAACCCGAGCGGCCTCCCTCACCCGCCGCAGCCTGCTGGCCGGCGCTTCGGCGTTGCTCGCGCCGCTACCGGCAATGGCGTCAGATCTGAAGCTGAACGACGACGGCCTCTATACCAAGCCGTGGTTCCTGGAGAGCCTGCTCGATCTCAACGACGACCTGAAGGAAGCCAGCGACAAGGGCAAGCGGCTGCTGATCATGTGGGAGCTGAAAGGTTGCCCCTATTGCAAGAAGATCCACGAGATCAATCTTGCCGATCCGGCGATCGAGAACTTCATCAAGGACAAGTTCGAGCTCGTCCAGCTCAACATCATCGGCGCGCGCGAGGTTACCGATTTTGACGGTGAGCGGCTGCCGGAAAAGGCATTCGCGCGCAAATACGGCGTTCGGGGTACGCCGACCTTCCAGTTCTTCCCCGAACGCGCCGACGGCCTTGCGCAAAGGCAGCCGGCCGCACGCGAAGTCGCGCGCTGGCAGGGTTACATGGAGCCGAAGCCGTTCGCAGCGATGTTCCGGTTCGTCGCCGACAAGGCCTACGAAAAGACGAGCCTGACGGATTATCTCAAGGCCAACAGTTGAGGCGGGGCGCCGCGATGACGCCCTACCCCACTTTCAGATAAGCAAAGCCCTTGCCCTGCAATTCCGCGACGGTGGCAACGCCGGACGGGACGAATTTCAGGAACGAACCGTCGCGGGTCTTCGCCATGTCGATGTTCTGGCGCTTGTAGGTGATCTCGCACAGATAGGCCTCAACGCCGAACTTGGTCAGGCCGACGAAGCGCTTGTAGACGTCATCGTCGATCTGGTCCTTCTCCCAGGGCGTGCCTGAGCGATCCGCCAGGAAGAACTTGATGCCCGGACCGTGCGCCACGATCACCAGCTTGAGGCGCAACGGATCGAATTCGTAGGCCGACAGGTGATTGTTCATGTTGGTCAGCATTTGCGAGAACCGCTGACCGTCGCCGAAATCGCAGTGATAGAGACAGGCGATGTCGGTGTCCTTCCTGATGTCGCTCAGGTTCAGTTTCGCGGGCGCGGCCACGACGCGCGACGCGCCGATCGCAGCGCCCGACAACGCAAGCGCGCCGATGAAACCGCGCCGGCTGGTCTTCGACATGGTTCTCTCCATAGAATTCGGCCGGCGCGATGATCGCGCCGGCCCTGGTGAATTCGCGAGAGCCTTCAGTCCTTGTTGACGGGACTGTCCGGGCTCATCAGAAGCGCCACAGCATCCTTGATCTGCTCGATGGTCAATACTTTATTCGAGCCGAACCGTGGCATATTCGAGCACGGAAACGCCGCGTGGGAGTTATAAATTTTCTCGTAGACCGCCTTGATGTCGGCCTCCTTGTAGTTGCGGAGCTTGCCGTATTGATAGAGGCTCGGTCCGAGCGTGCCGTAGCTGACTTCCTGCTTGGAAACCTGGTGGCAGGCGTAGCAATTGCCGCCGTTGGCACGCGTCGGCGGATAATCGCTGAAACGCAGGCCATAGCCGCTCTGTGCCAGCGCCTCACCCTTCTTCCAGTCGCCGACGAATTTGCCGTCGGCGGGATATTCGATCGTGGCCTTTTCGCGCTTCTGGATCTCCTCGGCCATGGCCTTGGGCGGATCGTTCCGCGTCGCCGAGCATTGCTTCATGGTTTCGTCCGGGGTCAACCGCGGAACGAATTGCTCGGGCGCACCCGGGAACGCCGCCTTGATCGCGGCATCGGCGACGCCAGGCGCAACGGTGGAGGACTGCTGGGCGAATGCGGCCGATCCGGCAATCACAGCCGCTACAACGGTAACGAACGGAAGCTTGTTCATGTTATCTCTCCTTCCGTTCAACGCTTCAGGCCGGGCGCGGCGATCTCGCCGCCCGCCGCCTGCTTGGTGAGATAGGCGATCAGCGCAACGCTTGCGTCAGAACCCATTTGCAGCTGCGGCATCCGCATTTGCCAATAGCAGTCATACAGGCGGTGCTGCATCGTCATCACATGCGTCGACGACACGCGGTAGGCCGGCCACTCGCCGATCACCTTACTGGCCTCCTTGGGATCGGTCAGATGCGGCAGTCCCTGCAGACGGATGCGCAGTCCTTCCGCGGCGTGACAGGTCGCGCAGGAGAAGTCGAACGGGCCGGAGCGACGGAAAAACAGTTCCTCGCCCAACGCCAGGACTTCCTTTTCCTTCGGATGATCGAGCTTGGCTGCGTATTTCCATCCAGATGACTGATTGGCCACCCAGGTCGCGATCGCGCCCAGTTCCCTGACCGGCTGACCGCCGCCCGGATGCGGCCGCTTCACGAGGTCCGCAGCATTGAAGCCCTGCAACTGCTCCATGCACCACAAAAGGCGCGTCTCCAGATCCATGACGCGATCGGCATCCTTGAAATAGCGCGGCAGTTCAGCGAAGGCGCCTTCGACCTTGCCTGGGCCCTTGCCGAGATCGCATTGTTCGAGCGAGACCTTCTTCGGACCGCGTGGTGTCTTCCACAGGTCTTCGCCGCGGTCGGAATCAAGCAGACCCGGATTGCTCCACGGGTCTTCCTTGAGCATCTGACGATAGCGCTCGATCGCCTTCTCGGTTTCGGCGTCCTGCGCGACGGCAACGCCGATCGCGGACAGCGCGCCGAAGCAAACGGCCGCTGCGATGGCTCTGATCAATTTCACGCGTTCTCTCCCGCTTTCTTTGCGCTTCGCTATCGCTGTACGAAGCATCGGCCTTGAAGATCAAGCGGCCTTTAAGCCCAACAATACATGCATTTCCTCGCATGAGAAGCCTTTGCTATTTGTGCGGCGCAATGGAGAATAAACGTTGCGCGCAAGCGGCGAATTCGATAGTCACTTTCAACACAATGAATATGTTCCGTGCTATAAGCGGACGATGGCGAGGAAACGTGAGGCAACGGCGCGCTTGCCGTTCGTAGCCTGTCATGCGAATCCATCCGCCGCGATTTGAACTTCGGCCTCGCGTCGCCCACATGATGGCGACGCGTTCAGGAGAGGATTGAGATGACCATGACGATCACGCGCCGGCAGACGCTATTCGTGGGCGCCGCAGCGATCGCCGCCGCTGCATTGGGCCAAGCGGCCACCCCAGCCTACGCCGCAAACAATCTCGACGACCTGGCGAAGAAATTCACCGGTGGAACCGCGCCGCTCGAAGGCAAGGTCAAGTTGGACCTGCCGGAAATTGCGGAGAACGGAAACACCGTGCCGATCACCGTCTCGGTCGACAGCCCGATGACCGACGCCGATTACGTGAAGGAAGTGATCGTGCTGGCCGACGGCAATCCGAATGCCGGCGTCGCCACGTTCCATTTCAATCCGGCGAGTGGCGTGGCCGAAGCCAATACTCGCATCCGGCTGATGAATACTCAGAACATCGTCGCCATCGCCAAGACCAATGACGGGAAATTCTACACCGCCAAGAAGCAGGTGAAGGTCACGATCGGCGGCTGCGGCGGCTGAGTTCGCATCGCCCGCATCCCAGCATCATCAGGTTCAGGAGACTCTTATGTCCGCACCACGGCCGCGCATCAAACTCGACAAGAAGGAAGCCAAGAAGGGCGACCTCGTCGAGGTCAAGGCGCTCGTCTCGCACATCATGGAAACCGGTCAGCGCAAGAGCGCCGACGGCAAGGTCATCCCGCGCAAGATCCTCAACAAGTTCACCTGCACGGTGAACGGCAAGGAAGTCTTTGCTGCGGATTTCGAACCGGCGGTCTCCGCCAATCCGTATATCCAGTTCAAGTTCAAGGCGACGGAATCGGGTCCGGTCGTGCTGACCTGGATCGACGACGACGGCTCCAAGATCGTCGGCGAAGACAGCATCAAGGTGCTTTGATCTCGATCTGACCGATCGTCTCGGGCCCGCACGGCCTGGGACGCCAGTCCTGTTCGCCCGGCGGCGCCCGGAACGAAAGAGGCGTGCATGTTTTCAAGGCGCGATTTCCTGCAACTGGCGGCCGCGACCGCCGCGATCGTGCCGGCGGGATGGGGCCCCGCCCTCGCCCAGCAGCGCCTGACGCAGGCCGATCTCCTGCGGTTCGAACCGCTTGGCAATGTGACGCTGGTTCATCTGACCGACATTCACGCACAGTTGCGTCCCGTCTATTTCCGCGAACCATCGATCAATCTCGGCACCGGCGAGGCCAAGGGTCTCGTCCCGCACATCACCGGCAAGGCGCTGCTGGATCACTACAAGATCGCGCCGGGCACGCCCGAGGCCTATGCGCTGTCTTCGGACGATTTCGCCGCGCTCGCCAAGGGCTACGGCAAACTCGGCGGGCTCGACCGGATCGCGACCGTGATCAAGGCGATCCGCGCCGAGCGCGGCGACCGCATGCTGCTGCTCGATGGCGGCGACACCTGGCAGAACAGCTACACCGCGTTGCAGACCAAGGGCCAGGACATGGTCGACTGCATGGCGCTGCTCAAGCCGGATGCCATGACGGGGCATTGGGAATTCACGCTCGGCACCGATCGCGTCAAGGACCTCGTCGACAATCTCGGCTTCCCGTTCCTTGCGCAAAACATGCGCGACACCGAGTGGGACGAGGCGGCCTTCAAGCCGTCGGCGATGTTCGAACGCGGCGGCGTCAAAGTCGCCGTCATCGGCCAGGCCTTTCCCTATACTCCGATCGCCAATCCGCGCTGGATGATCCCGAACTGGTCGTTCGGCATCCGCGAGGACGACCTGCGCAAGAATGTCGAAGAGGTTCGGAAGGCGGGCGCGCAGCTTGTCGTGCTGCTGTCGCACAACGGCTTCGACGTCGACCGCAAGCTTGCGTCGCGCGTCTCCGGCATCGACGTGATCCTGACCGGCCACACCCACGATGCCCTCCCCGACGTGGTGCAGGTCGGCAAGACGTTGCTGGTCGCCTCGGGCAGCCATGGCAAGTTCGTATCGCGACTCGACCTCGATGTTCAGGGCGGCGAGGTCAAGAGCTATCGCTACCGGCTGATCCCGGTGTTCTCGGACGTGATCGCCCCGGATGCCGAGATGAGCGCGAAGATCGATGCGATCCGCAAGCCGCACGAGGCCATGCTGCGCGAACCGCTGGCGCGGACAGACACCGTGCTGTACCGGCGCGGCAACTTCAACGGCACGCTCGATGACGTGATCTGCGACGCGCTGTTGTCCGAGCGCGATGCCGAAATCGCGCTGTCGCCGGGCTTCCGCTGGGGTGCTTCGCTTTTGCCCGGTCAGGAGATCACCCGCGAGGACGTCTACAACGCGACCGCTATCACGTATCCGAACGCCTATCGCATGACCATGACTGGCGCGCGGCTGAAGGAGATCCTGGAGGATGTCGCCGACAATCTGTTCTATCCCGATCCCTATTATCAGCAGGGCGGCGACATGGTGCGGGTCGGCGGCCTCTCCTACACCATCGACGTCAGCAAGCCGGGCGGCCAGCGCATCTCCGACATGACGCTGATCCGCACCGGCAAGCCGATCGAAGCGCAGCGCGACTACACCGTATCCGGCTGGGCCAGCGTCAACGAAGGCACCGAAGGCCCGCCGATCTGGGACGTGGTGATGAACCATCTTACGAAGAAGAAGGTCGTGGCGCCGAAGGAACTCACCAACGTGCGCGTGACGGGCGTTTAAAAAAATTTGGCCAAACACATGCACATATACGCATTGATGAAATTGATCCGGATGGGAGGTTTCGCATGAAGGACCAGACGGGTCTCACCTCGCGCCGTCGTCTGTTGCGTGGCGGCCTTGCGACCGGCGGCCTGTTTGCGGCCGGCGCGGCCGTCGCCGGTGCTCCCTCCGGCAATCCGGCGAACCAGCCACCCAACGTTCCGGACTGGACACGCAATCTCGGCGAAGGCGTCGCGGTGCGCGGCTATGGCAAGCCATCGGAGTTCGAGAAGAGCATCATCCGCCGCGATGTCGAATGGCTGACCGCCTCGCGCGAAAGCTCGGTCAGCTTCACGCCGCTGCATGCGCTGGACGGACCGATCACGCCGAACGGGCTGTGCTTCGAACGGCATCATTCCGGCATCGCGGGTGTGGACCCTGCCGACTACCGGCTGATCCTGCACGGCCTTGTCGACAAGCCGCTGATCTTCACGCTCGACGACATCAAGCGGATGCCGCGCGTGAACCGGCCGTATTTCTGCGAATGCGCGGCGAATTCGGGAATGGAATGGCGCGGCGCGCAGCTCAACGGCTGCCAGTACACGCACGGCATGGTGCATTGCGTGATGTATACCGGCGTGCCGCTGAAGACGCTGCTCGAAGAGGCGGGAGTAAGAAGCAATGCAAAGTGGCTTCTGCTGGAGGGCGGCGATTCCGCAGCGATGACGCGTTCGCTACCGCTCGCCAAGGCGCTCGACGATGTGCTGATCGCCTATCGGATGAACGGCGAGATGCTCTATCCGGAAAACGGCTATCCGGTGCGCGCGGTGATCCCCGGCTGGGAAGCCAATATGTGGGTCAAATGGCTGCGCCGGATCGAAGTCGGCGACCAGCCCTGGCATCACCGCGAGGAAACCTCGAAATACACGGACCTTCTGGAGAACGGGAAGGCGCGGCGCTTCACCTATGTGATGGACGCCAAGTCCGTCATCACCAATCCGTCGCCGCAGGCGCCGCTCAATCACAGGTCCGGCTTCACCGTGCTGTCGGGCCTCGCCTGGTCCGGTCGCGGCAAGATCGCGCGCGTCGACGTATCGCTCGACGGCGGCCGCAACTGGCGCAGCGCGCGCCTCGATGATCCGGTCTGGGACAAGGCCCTCACCCGCTTCTACTACGAGTTCGACTGGGACGGTCGCGAGATTCTGCTGCAGTCGCGTGCGATGGACGAGACCGGCTACGTACAGCCTTCGAAGGGTGAACTGCGCAAGGTCCGCGGCCTCAATTCGATCTACCACAACAACGGCATCCAGACGTGGCAGCTGCACAAGAACGGCGAGGTGGAGAATGTCGAAATTTCCTAATTTCACCTCCGGTTTCTCCGCCGCTCGTCCCCGCGAAAGCGGGGACCCAGAGCCACAAAGACTGGGTTCCCGCTTGCGCGGGAACGAACGGAGTCTTTGGCTGCGCTCCGCGATGCTGGCTCTGGTGATCGCTAATCTTGCACCGTTTGGCGCCGCTTCCGCTGCGGAAAGAAAACTCAACATCGGCCGCGAAGCGACCGCGGAGGAAATCGCCGGCTGGGACATCGACATCCGGCCGGACGGACACGGCCTGCCGGTCGGCAAGGGCACCGTGAAACAGGGCGAGCCGCTCTATGTCGAGCGCTGCGCCGCGTGCCATGGCGAATTCGGCGAAAGCGCCGGCCGCTGGCCGATCCTGTCCGGTGGTGCCGGTTCACTAGCGAGCCACGATCCGGTCAAGTCGGTCGGATCCTACTGGCCCTATGCCTCGACGCTGATCGACTATATCCGGCGCGCGATGCCGTTCGGCGCCTCGCAGACGCTGAGCAACGACGAACTCTACGCCATCACCGCCTACGTGCTGTTTCTCAACGATATCGTCACGTCGGACGATTTCGAACTGAGCGACAGGAACTTCCGCACGATCCGGTTTCCGAACGAAAGAAACTTCTTCGACGATGACCGCGAGGTGTCGGAAAAGGCGTTCTGGAACAAGAACCCTTGCATGAACGACTGCGCGTCCAGCGAAGCGAAGATCATCGGCCGCGCGCGGGCGATCGATGTCACCCCGGAAGGCGGCAAGGCCGCGGGCGCAGATTAGGTGCGGGCGCCGCGCCGTCACTGCAAAAACGAACGGCGGGCCGGAGCCCGCCGTTTCCGCGATTGCGATCGCCTGCGATCAGGCGGCGGGCTTCGAGCCCCAGGTATCCTGCGTGATCGCGTTGTACCAGCCGACGCCGTAATCGGCTTCCAGCTTGCGGACACCCTCCGACGCGTCGCGCGGGCTCACGCCGCCCGATCCCTTCACCTCGATGATCTTGTCGCCGTCGACGGCATAGACGCCGGCCACCGAGATCCCGTAATCGGGCGCGATCAGGCTGTAGCAGGTGTTGGCCCAGGATGCGGTCGGTGCCGGACGCCCCGCGAGGGTCTCGACGATCGCCGCGGCCGCCACCTTGCCCTGCGCATTGGCGCAGAAACCGGATTTCGGCATCGGCGCAGCGATCGTTGCATCGCCCACCACATAGACATCGGCCACCTGCGTGGACTCGAACGTCTGCGGCTTGACCGGCACCCAGCCGCTCTTGTTCGTCACCCCTGCCCGGTCGGCGATGACGCCGGCCTTCTGCGGCGGAATGACATTGAGCACCGCGGCCTTGTGCTTGCCGCCGAACTCGGTCTCGACCTCGAGCGTCTTGGCGTTGACCTTGACGACCTTGCCGTCCTTCGACCGCGGCACCCATTCGAGGTTGTCGGCGTAGAACTTCTTCCAGCCGTCCTGGAACAGTCCCTGCTTCGAGAAGCTGTCCTTCGCATCGAGGATCAGCAGCTTCGACTTCGGCTTCTTGGTCTTCAGATAATGCGCGACCATGCTGGCGCGTTCGTACGGCCCGGGTGGGCAGCGGAACGGATTGTCCGGCGCCACGATGACGAACAGGCCGCCGTCCTGCATGGAGTCCAACTGCTTCTTCAGGAGCGTGGTCTGCGGACCGGCCTGCCAGGCATGCGGAGCAAGCTGCGCGGCCGCCTCGTCATAGCCGTCGAGCGCACCCCAACGAAGATCGATACCGGGCGACAGCACGAGCTTGTCGTAGGGCAGCTTGCGGCCGCCGGAGAGCGTCACGCTTTTGGCTTTCGTGTCGACGTCATTGGCGCGCTCATGCACCACCTGCACGCCGACGCGGCGCAAGTCGTCGAAACCGTGGCCTTCCTGCTCGAAGGTCCGAAGCCCGCCGAAATACAGGTTGGTGAACGGACACGTATAGAAGCGCTTGGCCGGTTCGACCAGCGTGACCGACAGCTTCGGATTTCCGCGCTTCAGATAGCGCGCTGCGGTCGCGCCGCCGAAGCCGCCGCCAACCACGACGACCCGTCCGGCGGATTGCTGCGCGATCGCGGGCATGGAGAAGGACAAACTGGCGGCGCCTGCGCCGCCGAGCATCGCAAGGGCCTGACGCCGTGAGAACTTGCTCTGTGACATGGTCACTTGCCCTTCTTCTTGGCCGGAGCCGCGGGAGCGTTCGCGCTGATCTTGGAGAAATGCGCGGCGAGTGCTGCGAGCTGCTGGTCGGTATAGCCTTTGGCCAGCCGGTTCATAATGGTGGTGCCGGGCGGTGGATTGTCGGACTTGAACGCCTTCAGCTGCTCGAGCAGCAGCGCCTCAGGCCGGCCGGCGATCGAAACGATCGGGCCGGGAGAGCGGCCGTCGGGGCCATGGCAGCTCGCGCACGGTCCGGCCAGCACGACGACATCCGCCGGCGACTGCGCGGCGGCAGGTTGCGTCAATGTCAGAGCGGCACCGAGCGCAAGCAGCGTCGCGAC
>JAEWHY010000070.1 GCA_023387555.1 Pseudomonadota bacterium | reverse complement strand
CGGGCGATGTCTTTGGCATGGAACTGGGCTCTCGCCACGCCTCGTCAGCCGAGGCTGTCAGTGCCTGCACGATTGCGGTGGTCCGGCGCTCGACCCTGCTTGCCGCCACGGCGAAAGATCCCGAGATTTCGAACCGCCTCTGGTCCTACACCGCGCACGAACTCGAACGGGCCCGGCGGCATGCCATGCTTCTGGTCAAGACCGCCCAGGAACGGGTCGCGTCCTTCCTGATCGACATTTCGAACCGGCTGACCGGCGAGGCGGTCGAGCTTCCGATGTCGCGGCAGGACATCGCCGACTATCTCGGCCTGACGATCGAGACGGTGTCCCGCACGCTCACCCAGTTCCAGCAGACCTCCGCGATCGAACTCGCGACGTCGCGCCGCATGATCCTTCGCAACCGTCAGGCTCTGATCAACCTCGATTCCTGAACGACGTCATCATGGGGACTGCCATGGTCTACGCTCATGCCCTGCCGCGAAGCTTCCGGAAAATCCGGCTGGAGCTCGCCCGCGAAAAAGGCCATCCGGCCGGCAGCGCCGGCCGCGGCTATATTATCGTCGCTCCACTGGACGAGGAGCGCCGCTTCGATCCGAAGATTTGGAAAGAGCATCGCGCGGCCTGCCGCGTCGTGCGCTTCCGCTCAGGCGAGGACGACGACATCGGGCACCTCGTGCGGCGAGCGGGCGGAAGCTGGGCCTTCCGTTACGACATTCGCGGCGACGAGGATGACGAGGCCGGATACCATTTCGAAAACGAGCATTTCGAAGTCGGCGAATATGTCTCGGTTCGTGAAGCGGACACAACGCACACCTATCGCGTGGTCTCGGTCGAGCCTGTCTGACATCGCCCGAAGATCAGCTTGAGACGAAAAGAGCGGCCTGCGAGCCGCTCTTTTGCTTTTCAATTTGCATTCAGGATAGCCGCACCGGCCGATCGCTCAGCGCAGCGATTTCAGGAAGGCAATGAAATCGCCGACCTGATCGATCTCGAACCGGAACTCCGGCATGCTCGGATGCCCGGTGACGATCCCCTCGGCAAGCGACTCCTGCAGGCTTTCGACCGGGTATCTCTTGTGCAGATCGCGGAACGGCGGTGCGTCCTTCAACGCGCTCGGACTGACCTTGTCGATGGAATGACAGTTCGCGCAATAGGTCCGCGCGATCACCACCCCGCGCTGCGCGCTCTGCGCCGCTGCGGGCTGCGACCATAGGCAGGATGCCGCCAGCATCGCCCCGGCGCCGTACGCCGAGGCAATAGCCCGCCCCGATTTCAGTGGCATTTGGCAGCGCCAAGCGCTTCGAGCGTCAACTGGTTCGGGCAATAATCCGGCCAGTTCGCAGCCTTGGTCTGGCGCTCCAGATCGCTGGCGCAACGCGCCTTGCTGTCGCAGAGCGAGCAGCACCGCTCCATGTCACGCACGACCGGTGATTCCACGGCGCGCGCGTCAATCCCCTCTTCTCCGAGGCGGCGACAGAGCAAGGCGGCCGAGTCACCGGATTGCCTGGCCAGCTCGACCACGTCGCCGGAGCTCAGTCCCGCATCGCGCACGATTCGCTCGAGTTCAGCACCGCCGAGAGACTGCAATTCCGACATCGCAGCACGCCGCTTGCGATACCGGTTCCAGGCACGGCCGATCGAACCGAAAAACCCCGAATTCTGCGTAATCGCATGCATCGTCATCGTTACCTCCTGATGCTTGCAGCGAGATTGGCAGACCGGCTTTCAGCCGCCTTGCGGTGAATCAAACAGCGCAGCGTCTTTTTCCACCCCGGTTGACCTCGATCAACATGGCGCAGCGCCCCGCACCTCATAGAGAGACCCAAACAAAGCCACGACCATCAGCGCGGGGGTTCCATGCCACACACCACGGTTGGCTCTCAGAAGTCGATGAGCGTAAGCGAAGGCGCTCTCGCCCTCACGTTCGCCGCGACAGCCTTCATCACGTTTTTCATCGCAGCGATGGCGCATACGCCGGAATACGCCTTCCATGCCTCGCTGTTCGCAGCGGGCAGCGCGGCGGCTGTGTTCGCGATCGTGGAACGCTACTTCAACCGCCCGGCGGCGCCGGTTCCGCTGACCATCGACGGCAAGCCAAACTACAATATGGGACCGGTCAAGTTCGCGACCATCGCGGCCCTGGTCTGGGGCATCGCCGGATTTACCGTCGGCGTCATCGCCGCCTTGCAGCTCGCCTACCCGGTCCTGAATTTCGACCTGCCGTGGCTCACCTTCGGCCGCATCCGTCCGCTGCATACCTCGGCGGTAATCTTCGCCTTCGGCGGCAACGTGCTGCTCGCGACCTCCTTCTATGTGGTGCAACGGACCTGCCGCGCGCGGCTGGCGGGTGATCTCGCGCCCTGGTTCGTCGTGCTTGGCTACAATTTCTTCATCGTGATCGCCGGCACCGGCTATCTGCTCGGCATCACCCAAAGCAAGGAATACGCCGAACCGGAATGGTACGCGGATCTGTGGCTCACGATCGTCTGGGTCACGTACCTGATGGTGTTCCTGGTCACGCTGATGCGGCGCTCCGAACCGCACATCTATGTCGCGAACTGGTTCTACCTCGCGTTCATCGTCACCATCGCGGTGCTGCATCTTGGCAACAATGCCGCGATCCCGGTTTCGTTGTACTCGCCGAAGTCCTACATCGTCTGGGCGGGCGTCCAGGATGCGATGGTGCAATGGTGGTACGGCCATAACGCCGTCGGCTTCTTCCTCACCGCCGGCTTCCTCGCCATCATGTATTATTTCATACCGAAGCGCGCGGACCGGCCGATCTATTCCTACCGGCTGTCGATCATCCACTTCTGGGCGTTGATCTTCCTCTACATCTGGGCGGGACCGCATCACCTGCATTACACCGCGCTGCCTGACTGGGCGCAGACCCTCGGCATGACCTTCTCGATCATTCTGTGGATGCCCTCATGGGGCGGCATGATCAACGGAATCATGACGCTGTCCGGCGCATGGGACAAGCTGCGCACCGATCCCGTCCTGCGCATGATGGTGGTGTCCGTTGCCTTCTACGGCATGTCGACCTTCGAAGGCCCGCTCATGTCGATCAGGGCCGTCAATTCGCTCTCACACTACACCGACTGGACCATCGGCCACGTGCACTCCGGCGCCCTCGGCTGGGTCGGTTACGTGTCCTTCGGCGCGATCTACTGCCTCGTGCCGTGGCTCTGGAATCGCCGCGAACTGTATTCGCTAAAGCTCGTCAACTGGCACTTCTGGATCTCGACCATCGGCATCGTGCTCTACATCTCGGCGATGTGGGTGTCGGGCATCCTTCAGGGCCTGATGTGGCGCGCCTACACCAGCCTCGGCTTCCTCGAGTATTCCTTCATCGAGACCGTCGAGGCCATGCATCCCTTCTACGTCATCCGCGCGATCGGAGGCATTCTGTTCCTCGCCGGCGCGCTGATCATGGCCTTCAACATTTGGATGACGATCGCCTCTCCCGAAAAAGAAACAGCCCGGCGCGCCGGTTCGCCCGCGCTGGTCCCGGCGGAGTAATTCAAATGTCGCTCTGGTCCAAACACGCCATCTTCGAAAAGAACTCGATCGTTCTCCTCATCGGCATCCTTGTCGTCATATCGATCGGCGGATTGGTCGAGATCGTGCCGCTGTTCTATCTGAAGAGCACGATCGAGAGGGTGTCGGGCGTCCGCCCCTACACGCCGCTCGAACTCGCCGGCCGCAACATCTATGTGCGCGAGGGCTGCTACAACTGCCATTCGCAGATGATCCGGACCATGCGCGACGAGGTCGAGCGCTACGGTCACTATTCGCTCGCGGCCGAAAGCATGTACGACCGGCCATTCCAGTGGGGATCGAAGCGGACCGGTCCGGATCTCGCGCGCGTCGGCGGGAAATATTCCGATGAATGGCACCGCGACCATCTCAATGCGCCGAAGTCCGTCGTTCCGGGCACCGTGATGCCGGCCTATCCGTGGCTCGCCCGCACCGAACTCGACTTCAAGCACATCGCCGACGATCTGAAAGTGCAGTCGGTGCTCGGCGTGCCCTATTCGCCGGAGATGATCGCGAACGCCACGGCCGATCTGCGCGCCCAGGCCACCACGGATCATCCGGACGCGGATGCGCTCCAGAAGCGCTACCCGAACGCGCAGGCGCGTGACTACGACGGCAATCCGAACGCGATCTCGGAAGCCGATGCGCTGATCGCCTACCTGCAGATGCTGGGAACGCAGGTGAACTTCAAGCTCTACGACAACAAAGCCAATATCCGCTGAGGCGCCGCATGACCGAAACCTACAAGACTCTCGCCGAATTCGCGCAGACCTGGGGGCTCGTCTATTTCGTGGCGGTGTTTCTGGGAGTGGTCGTCTACGCGTTCTGGCCCTCGAACAAGAAGAAGTTCGACGACGCCGCACGCATGCCGCTGCGGAAGGATGATTGACATGGCCAAGCGCGAGATCGATCCCGTCACCGGGGTCTCGACCACCGGGCACGAGTGGGATGGCATCCGTGAGCTGAACAATCCGCTGCCGCGGTGGTGGCTGTGGGTGTTCTATCTGACAATCATCTGGTCGATCGGCTACTGGATCGTCTATCCGTCTTGGCCGCTGGTCTCGACCTATACGCAGGGCGTTCTCGGCTGGAATTCGCGTACGGCGGTGGCCGACGACCTTGCCGCGCTGCGCACAAAGCGCGCCGCCATGGCCGACCGTATTGCGGCGGCCTCGCTCGACGAGGTCATTGCCGATCCGCAGATGCTGGATTTCGCACGCGCCCAAGGTCGTGCGGCCTTCGCCGACAATTGCGCGCCCTGTCACGGCGCAGGCGGCGGCGGAGCCAAGGGCTATCCGAACCTCAACGACGACGACTGGCTGTGGGGCGGCAAGCTTGCCGAGATCGAACAGACCATCCGCCACGGCGTCCGGTGGTCGGCCGACGAGAACTCGCGCCAGGGATCGATGCCGGCCTTCGGCCGCGACAAGCTGCTGTCGCAGCCCGACATCCTGGCGGTGGCCGAATTCACGCGCTCGCTGTCCGGCTTGCCGACCACGGCGGGTGCTGACCTTGCGCATGGCAAGAAGATCTTCGCAGACAATTGTGCGTCGTGTCACGGCAACGCCGGCAAGGGCAACCGCGAGATCGGCGCCCCGGATCTGACCGACCAGATCTGGCTGTACGGTCCGGGCCGCGACACCATCGTCGAAGCCGTCATGAACGGCCGCGGCGCCGCGATGCCGTCATGGTCGCCGCGACTGGACGATACCACCATCAAGTCGCTGACCATCTACGTCCATACCCTCGGCGGAGGTCAGAAGTAGCACCATCATGGTTGAGATCGTCATCGACCACCGGAAGACGGCAAAGGCCGATCCCGCATCCCGCGGGACCGGTCCGCAACAACCTGTCGATGACGATCCGCAATTCGAGCCGCCGCTTTATGCGGCACGCCGCAAGATCTATCCCCAGAGCGTCCATGGCACCTTCCGGCGCATCAAATGGGCGGTGCTCGCGGTCACGCTCGGGATCTACTACTTCCTGCCCTTCGTGCGCTGGAACAGAGGTCCGGATGCGCCCGATCAGGCGGTGCTGATCGATTTCCCGGGCCGGCGCTTCTACTTCTTCTTCATCGAGATCTGGCCGCAGGAAGTCTATTTCTTCACCGGGCTGCTGATCATTGCTGCGATGGCGCTGTTCCTGATGAACGCCGTGGCCGGTCGCGTGTGGTGCGGCTACCTGTGTCCCCAGACAGTGTGGACGGACTTGTTCCTCGCCATAGAGCGCTTGGTCGAAGGCGATCGCCGCCAGCAGATGCTGTCGGATGCGGGCCCCTGGACGATGCAGCGTCTCGCCCGCAAGGGGGCGAAGCATTTTCTCTGGCTGATGGTCGCCTGGTGGACCGGCGGCGCCTGGGTGCTGTATTTCGCCGACGCACCGACGCTGGTGAGGGATCTCGCGACCGGACACGCGCCGCTGATCGCCTATGGCTGGATCGCGTTCCTGACCTTCTCCACCTACACGCTCGCCGGCCACATGCGTGAGCAGGTCTGCACCTACATGTGCCCGTGGCCGCGCATTCAGGCCGCGCTCACCGACGAATATGCCCTCAACGTCACCTATCGCTACGATCGGGGCGAGCCGCGCGCCTCGGTGAAGAAAAGCGAACAGCTCAAGCTGGAGGGTCTGCCTGCCGGCGACTGCATTGATTGCCGGCAATGCGTGAATGTCTGCCCGACCGGGATCGACATCCGTGACGGTTCGCAACTCGAGTGCATCCAGTGCGGACTGTGCATCGATGCCTGCGACAACGTCATGGAGAAGATCGGCCGGCCCAAGCGGCTGATCGGCTATGACAGCGAGGTGAACCTCGAGCGGCGGCTGGCCGGCCAGCCACCGGTTCACAAGATCGTTCGCGTCCGCACCGTGATGTATGCGCTGATCATCGCCCTCGCCGGCGCCATCATGCTGTATGCGCTCCTGACGCGCCATGACTTCGACGTCAACGTCATTCACGACCGCAACCCGGTCTTCGTCCGCATGGCCGACGGCGCGATCCGCAACGGCTACACCATGCGCATCCTCAACAAGCGGCTCGAACCGCGCCGCTTCGCGGTGTCGGTCCAGGGCGTCCCGGCAACCGTCGTGGAAGTCATGGGCCTTCCGCTCGGGTCATCGAATATCGTGGAGGTCGGGCCGGATCAGTCGCGCGAATTCCGCGTGCTGGTCAACAATTACGACTATACCCCGCTGCCCTCCACGCCGATCGTCTTCCACGTCCTCGACCTCGAGTCGCGCGAATGGGCGCAGGCACGGGATTACTTCCGCGCACCGGAGCGTAACAGATGACTGCCAAAGCAACGCGCAAGCCCCGCGAGATCACCGGGCGGACCGTGCTGGTCTGCTTCATCGGATTTTTCGGCGTGATCGCCGCGGTGAATGCGATCATGATCCGTGCAGCGGTGACGACATTCGCGGGCACCGAAACCGCGTCGTCCTACCGCGCCGGAATTGGCTACAAGCATGAAGAGGCGGCGGCCGCGGCGCAGGAGGCCTTGAACTGGCAGGTCGAGGGACGGCTCGCGCGCAGCGAACAGGGCGACGCGGTGCTGACCGTGGACATCAGGGACCGGAACGGCACACCCATCTCCGGCGTCGCCGTCAGCGCCCATCTCGCCCATCCGGTGACCGCCCGCCTCGATCAGAAGGTCGCCCTGACGCGCGTCGCGGGCGGCAGCTTTCGCGGTTCGGTCGATGCTCCCGCGGGACAATGGACGCTCAATCTTGACGTGACGCGCGACGGCGAGCGGCTCTATCGCACCAAAAGTCGGGTGATGCTGAAATGACCGGCAACGGACGTCTCGATTTCTCTCATTATACGCGGCGCACTCCCGAGGGCTCCGCAAGCATGGATGTTGTCGTAGACGGCATCCATTGCGGCGGATGCATCGGCCGGATCGAGCGCTCGCTCAAGTCGGTGCCCGGCCTTGCCGATGCGCGGCTGAATTTCACCAACCGCCGCCTGACGCTGTCGTGGACCGGTTCGGACTTCGACCCGAATGAAGCGATCCGGATGCTGGAGCGGATGGGCTACCAGGCCAACCCGTTCCGGCAGCAATCCGGCGAGGAAGACGAGGCCAGGCAGTCGAAATTCCTGCTGCGCTGCCTCGCGGTGTCGGGCTTCGCGGCCATGAACATCATGCTGCTGTCGGTCTCGGTTTGGTCGGGCAACGTGACCGACATCACGCCGGAGACCCGGGATCTGTTCCACTGGCTGTCGGCGGCCATTGCGCTTCCGGCGGCGGCCTATGCCGGACAACCCTTCTTCCGCAGCGCCTGGAATGCATTGAAGGCGCGTCACACCAACATGGACGTGCCGATCTCCCTCGGCATCCTGCTGGCGCTGGGTCTGTCGCTGTATGAGACCGCGCATTCCGCAGAGCATGCCTATTTCGATTCCGCCATCATGCTGATCTTCCTCCTCCTGTCCGGGCGCGTCCTCGACCAGTTGATGCGACGCCGCACGCGCGCGGTGGCGGGCAATCTCGCGGCGCTGAAGGCCGACACCGCTTTCCGGCTGATGGACAATGGCGAACTGGTCCAGGTCCCGTCCGCGGCTTTGCGGATCGACGACCGCATTCTGGTACGCGCCGGCGAGCGGATCGCAGCGGACGGCGTTGTGGTCAGCGGCCATGCCCATCTCGACGAAAGCCTGATCACCGGCGAAACCACACCGTCCAGCGCTCGCGCCGGCCGTCAGGTCTATGCCGGGAGCATCAATCTCGACGGCGCGCTGACCATCAGGATCACCGCGGCCGGCGAAAGCACATTTCTGGACGACATCGACCGGCTGCTCGACAAGGCGGTGCATGCACGATCGCGCTACGTGAAACTGAGCGACCGGGTCGCGAGCTATTACGCACCCATGGTCCATGCCACCGCAGCCCTGACCTTTATCGGCTGGATGCTCGCGGGACAGTCGGTCCATGCCTCTATCGTCACCGCGATCACGGTGCTTATCATCACCTGCCCCTGCGCGCTGGCACTGGCAATCCCGGCCGTCCAGGTGGTGGCGGCGAGCGCGCTGTTCAGATCCGGCGTGTTCCTCAATGCCGGCGACGCCATCGAGCGGCTTGCGGAGGCCGATGTCGCTGTATTCGACAAGACCGGGACGCTGACCCTGCCAGAGCCGCATGTGATCAACGCCGCGGAGATCGAGCCGCAAGTCTTCGCGCTTGCCGCCAGGCTTGCGCAGTCCAGCCGTCACCCGCTCGCCAATGCCATCGCACGCCAGCAGCCCGGCATGCAGCCGCTCGATGATGTCACCGAGGAATATGGCCGCGGCGTTCGGGCCATGGTCGATGGCGTCGAAGCCCGGCTCGGCAGTCCGGCATTCTGTGCGGTCGAGGTCCCCGGCGCCCAGCTCGCCCGTCATCCCGGCGCATCCTTGATCACCTTCCGGCATGGCAACCGCGAGGCCGTCTTCATCGTCCACCAGGCCCTGCGGCCGGATGCAGCCGAGACCATCCGCGGACTGATGGATATGGGATTGACGATTCACATCCTGTCCGGCGACCGCACAGAGGCCGTCGAGCCGATCGCCCGGAGCCTCGGCATCTCGCAATGGCGGGCGGCGCTGACACCCGCCGACAAGGTCGCCATCATCGAAGCCTGGAAGAACGAGGGCCGCAAGGTGCTGATGGTTGGCGACGGACTGAACGATGCACCGTCTCTCGCCGCAGCCAGCGTATCGATATCGCCCATCACCGCGACCGACCTGTCGCAGGCTCAGGCGGACGCGGTGTTCCTCGGCAAGAGCCTGAGCCCCGTCCTGTCGACCGTCCGTTCTGCGCGCCGCGCGCGATCCATCATGCGGCAGAACCTGTGGCTCGCCATCGTCTATAACACGATCGCCATTCCGATCGCCGTTGCTGGTTTCGTCACGCCGCTGGTCGCCGCGGTGGCCATGTCCGGCTCGTCGATCCTGGTCACGCTGAATGCGCTCCGCGCGCGTGCGCCGCGCCAGCGCGGGACCGTCGAAATCCAGAATGCTACGGTCTCCACGACTCCTGCGGTGCGACCCACATGAACGTGCTGGTGTATCTTGTGCCGATGGCGCTTGGCCTCGGTCTCGCCGGTCTGGCCGCTTTCCTGTGGTCGCTTCGCGCGGGCCAATATGACGACCTCGAGGGCGCCGCGCTTCGGGTCCTTGACGACGACGACTTGCCCCAAAGCGTGTCCGAAGACCAGCGACGGGGCTGAACGGCTGCGCGGTTGACATGCGTCAACGCGGGATTATCCCTGTCGACGCACAAGGAAAGCCCGCGGAGGATCGATCATGCTCAAGGACATCGTCGTCAATCTCACACCGGGTCGGCCGCAGGATCCGGCCATGGATTACGCCATTTCGTTTGCCGCGCAATTCGGCGCGCATTTGACCGCCACAGGCTTTGCGCTCGAGCCGGCAATCCCGGCCACCATGCTGGGCGGCATCGGCGGAGACGTAATCGACCATGCCATCGCCGAAGCGCAGCAGCAGACCAAGGACGCGGTCGCACGGTTCGAAGCCGCGGCGAAGAAACACGGCGTCTTCTCGCGCCATCAGGTGATCTCCATGCTTGTGGCCGATGCGGCGAACCGGTTCGGCCAGATCGCACGGCAATTCGATATGTCCTTCGTCCTGCAGCCGGAGCCCGACAGCGACACCGCCAATGACCTGTTTGTCGAAGCCGCATTGTTCGGCTCCGGCCGGCCGGTGATCGTCGTGCCGTATATTCAGAAGGACCCCGTCAAGCTCGACCACATCATCTGCTGCTGGGACGGCAGCGCTACGGCGGCACGCGCCATCGGCGATGCCATGCCGCTCCTCGCCAGGGCCAAGACCATCGAACTCCTGATAGCGACCAACGGCAAGGAAGGCACCGACGAGACCATCGGCCTCGACATGGCCGGCCACCTGGCGCGACACAACCTTAATGTCACCCTGCAACGGATCAGTTCGGGGGATCTCGACGTTGGCAACGCCATCCTGTCCTATGCCGCCGACCGTGCCGCCGATTTCCTGGTCATGGGCGGTTACGGTCATTCGCGCTGGCGCGAATTCCTGCTCGGCGGCGCGACGCACGACATCCTGTCCAGCATGACGCTGCCGACATTGATGTCCCACTAGCGAAAGACTTTGGCGCGGTGCAGAACGGCAGGCTCTCCCTCGTATCGCGTTTCGCGGCGGTGAACGTTCCGCGCTACACCTCCTATCCCACCGCGCCGAACTTCAGTACCGCGATCACTGCGCACCACTACGCAACATGGCTTGCTGCACTGCCGGCGGACGCGGCGCTGTCGCTCTATCTGCATGTGCCGTTCTGCGCCGAGCTTTGCCTCTATTGTGGCTGCAACACCAAAGCGGTCCGCCGGCGCGAACCGGTGGAGCGCTACATCCAAAGCCTGATCGAGGAGATCGCGCTCGCATCATCGCATCTGCGGGCACGCAAGGTGACTCATCTC
>JAEWHY010000055.1 GCA_023387555.1 Pseudomonadota bacterium | reverse complement strand
GCGTATGAACGTCTGGAGGAATGGGTTGATGGCCGTTGCGATCATGGTCGCAGGGCCGATGACCTCAACGGAAATCATGGCGCAGGCGCCAAAGCCGCAGCCGACCGCGAACATCATTGTCGGCTTTCCGGCGGGCGGCGCGACCGACATCGTTGCGCGCATGGTCGCAGAAGCGATCCAGGGCAAATATGCCGAGACCGTGGTGGTGCAGAACCGGCCCGGCGCCGGTGGCCAGATCGCCGCGGCCTTCGTCAAAGGGCAGCCCGCGGATGGTGCGACGCTGCTCTTCACCCCGGCCTTCCCGATGGCGATCCATCCGCATGTCTACAAGGACCTGCGCTACGATACGCTGAAGGACTTCGTGCCGGTCGGCACCACGCATTTCGGCACGCTGGCGCTTTCGGTCGGGCCGGCCGTACCGGCCGACGTCAAGACGCTGAAGGACTTCATCGCCTGGGTGAAGGCCAACCCGGACAAGGCCAATTTCGGCGCTCCGTCCGGCGGTTCGCAGCATTTCACCGGACTCATGCTAGCGCGTGACGCCAAGATCAAGCTCGATCTCGTGTCCTACAAGGGCGGTGCGCCTTCGGTCGTGGACGCGCTCGGCGGGCATGTCCCCGCCGTCGTGACGCCGCTCGCCGAGGTCCTGCCCTATGCCCGCGAAGGCAAGCTGCGGATCCTGGCGACGACCGCCCGTGATCGCTCCACCCTGGCGCCGGATATTCCGACCTTCCACGAGCTCGGCTTCGACAAGATCATCGTGCAGGACTGGACCGGGTTCCTGATGCCCGCCGGAACGCCGCCCGAGGTCGTCGCCCGCGCCAATGCCGCGATCCGCGAGGCCGTGGAATCGCCGAAGGTCAAGGAGGCCATGGCCAAGCTCGGCATGGAGGCCGGCGCCCGGACCCCGGAGGCCTTCGCCGCCACCGTGCGCGAGAGCTGGGAGCGGTATCGCGATCTCGTCAAGGAAGCCGGCCTGAAGGCGCAGTAATCCGCGTGGATCCGGCTCCGGTCGCGAGCTTTGCGGCCGGAGCCCGTGTGGGCGATCCGGGTTCCGCGGCGCTTGCGGCCGGTGGTGGTTGACCTTACCTGCGCCCTGCCCTAAAGCCGCGCATTCCTTGCATTTTCCGGACGTCATGACCGCTGCGCCGCGCATATCCTTTGTTTCGCTTGGCTGCCCCAAGGCGCTGGTCGATTCCGAACGCATCATCACCCGCCTGCGGGCGGAAGGCTACGAACTCGCCCGCGGGCACGCTGGCGCCGATGTGACGATCGTCAACACCTGCGGGTTCCTGGATTCGGCCCAGGCAGAGTCGCTCGCGGCGATCGGCGAGGCCATGGCGGACAACGGCAAGGTGATCGTGACCGGCTGCATGGGAGCGGAGCCGGAGAAGATCACCTCGCAATATCCGAACGTGCTGGCGATCACCGGTCCGCAGCAATACGAGAGCGTGATGGAGGCAGTGCATCGCGCGCTGCCGCCGGTGCACGAACCGTTCGTCGATCTCGTGCCGCCGCAGGGCCTGAAGCTTACGCCGCGGCATTATGCCTATCTGAAGATCTCCGAAGGCTGCAACAACCGCTGCACCTTCTGCATCATCCCGAAGCTGCGCGGCGATCTCGTCTCGCGCCCGGCCGCCGATGTGCTGCGCGAGGCCGAGCGGCTGGTGAAGGCCGGCGTAAAGGAACTGCTGGTCATCTCGCAGGACACCTCGGCCTATGGCGTCGATGCGAAATATGCGACCAGTCTGTGGCAGGACCGCGAGGTGCAGGCGAAATTCGTTCCGCTGGCGCGCGAACTCAGCGAACTCGGCGTCTGGGTGCGGCTACACTATGTCTACCCCTACCCGCATGTCGACGACGTCATTCCGCTGATGGCGGAAGGCAAGGTCCTGCCCTATCTCGACATTCCGTTCCAGCACGCAAGCCCGGAGGTACTGAGGCGCATGAAGCGTCCCGGCGCCCAGCAGAAGACGCTCGACCGGATCAAGCAATGGCGTGAGGTCTGCCCGGACCTGACGATCCGCTCGACCTTCATCGTCGGCTTCCCCGGTGAGACCGATGCCGATTTCGAATTCCTGCTCGACTGGCTGGACGAAGCCGCGCTCGACCGTGTCGGCTGCTTCAAATACGAGCCGGTGGATGGTGCGACCTCCAACGCGCTCGACGGCGCGGTTCCGCAAGAGGTCAAGGACGAGCGCTGGCATCGCTTCATGCAGAAGCAGCAGGCGATCTCGGCACGACGGCTCAAGCGCAAGGTCGGAACCCGCCAGCAGGTCCTGATCGATGAACTGACGCCGCATGGCGGCAAGGGCCGCAGCAAGGCCGATGCGCCGGAGATCGACGGCGCGGTTCATGTGATGAGCCGTCGCCCTTTGCGTGTCGGCGAATTTGCCAACGTGAAGATCGAGCGCGCCGACGCTTACGACCTGTACGGAAGCGCAGTCGGATTCTGATCGCGGATCGCGCCGCGTTTCATCGCGGAGGCTTGTGATCCTGCGGACGTGCGGCGAACACTCAAGACCCGCCGCACGCCCGAAAAACCGACGATCATCGCCTGATGGCGATCGCGCCGTGCCCTTTGCCGCTGCATTGCCAGCGCGGGATGTAGCAGCCGCCGTGGCTGTTCGCCCGGCAGGCTGACATCGCAAGGCTTTGCGCCTGACCCGAATTCGGCGCCCAGCGACCGAACCATTTGCGGTCGTTGCTGACGGCGATAGCGCCGCATGCATTCCTGAAGGTCACGGCAACGCGGCAATTGCTGCCGCACTTCCCGAGCGCCGCAGCGTCTGCCGCGTGTTTCGAATTGTAGTCCCACGACCAGCCGAGCGCGGGCCGCCATTGTTGCGCGTCGGCAGGCGTCGTCAGCGCCATCAGAAAACACGCCGCCAGCATAGAAAATACACAGATCAAGGCCTTGGATTTCAGCACGACTTCACTCCAGCTAGTATTCCGGCACCGCTGGGCTTGCGCGCTTTTCCATCCGGACTCAATCGGCGATACGTCGCACGCGCGTCTGACAGATTTGCGTGCACACGTTGGCGGCTAGCCGGTCTTCAACAGATCGCGCAGCGCCGCCTCAACGATCTTCGTCGCAGCCTTCAGGTCCGACAGCTTGACGTGCTCATTGGCCCAATGCGCATTGGCCTCAAGGATCGAACGCGGGCCTGCGCCATAGAGCACCGTCGGAATGCCGGCCGCGCTGTAATGGCGCGCGTCGGTGTAAAGCGGCACGCCCATTTCCTTGATCGCGGTTTTCAACTCGCGCTTTGCGTGACGCTGGATGATCTCGACGATCTTCTTGACGCCGGGGCGCGGTCTCAGCGGCTCGGCAAGGATCACGCGACGGCATTCGATCTTGATGCCCCTGCCGGCGCCGGCTCGCTTGATGAGCGCCGTCAGTTCGCGCTCGACCTTCGTGCCCTTCTCTTCCGGGATCAGCCGGCGATCGAGGCGCATCACCACGCGGTCCGGCACCACGTTGGTGGCGAAGCCTCCCGAGATGAGCCCCACCGTGATCTTCGGCGAGCCGATGCCGGGTGACTTGGACTTGATGCGGTTCAGCCGTTTGCGCTCCTTGTAGATTGCCGTCAGGATGTTGTTGGCGGCCTCGAGCGCATCCGCGCCGCTTTCGGGCATCGCCGCATGCGCCTGCTTGCCGCGCACCGTGATCTCCAGATGCAGCACGCCGTTGTGCGCGGTGACGACCGCATAGGAGAAGCCGGCGGAGAATGCGATGTCGGGCTTGGTCAGCTTCTGCTTGAGCAGCCAGTCCGGCCCGGTGTACCCGCCGGTCTCCTCGTCATAGGTCAGATGCAACTCGACCGTGCCGTCGAGCCCGGCCGGATTGTCCTTCAGCGCGAGCAGCGCGAAGGCATAGGTCGCATAATCGGATTTCGACACGGCGGCGCCACGGCCATAGATCGCCCCCTTGACCTCCTCGGCGCCGTAGGGATCGTGGGTCCAGCCCTCGCCGGGCGGCACCACGTCGCCGTGCGCATTCATGGCTATCACCGGTCCCTTGCCGCTGCCGAAGGTCTCGCGCACGATCAGGTTGGTCGCCGACACCATGCCGTGCTTCTTCGCGATCTCGTCCGGCACCTTGTGCCGTTCGAACTTGAAGCCGAGTTCCTCCAGCAGACGCGCCGATTCCTCCGCATGACGCGCGCAATCGCCCGGCGGATTGTCGGATGGCACGCGTATCAGCGATTTCAGGAACGCGACTTCGCGTGGAAAATTGGTCTCGATGAACTCGCTCATGCCCCAGCCTTTGCCGCCAATGTCTCGATGAAACGCGTCAGGGCCGCGATCGCGAGGCCCATGTCCTGTTCGCTGGCGAACTCCGCCGGATTGTGGCTGATGCCACCCCGGCAGCGCACGAACAGCATCGCCATCGGCCCGAGCTTCGCCATGACCTGAGCATCATGACCAGCACCCGACGGCAGCCGGACCGACTTATAACCAAGCGCTGCGATGGCATCGGTCAGCAAGGCCTGCATCGACGGCGTGCATGACGTCGTACTGGTCTCGTAAAACGGCTCGAACGCGAATTCGAGCCCGCGCTTCCCGCCGATGCGCTGTGCGTCCGCCTTGATCTGCTCGATCGCGCCCTTGCGCCTGGCGTCGCTTGATGAGCGGATTTCCACCGAGAAATCGACCCGGCCGGGAATGACATTGGTCGCGCCGGGCGAGGCGTTGATGCGCCCGACCGTCGCCACCATGCCGTCATCGGCATTTTCGAGCGCGGTCCGCTCGACCATCACCATCAGTTCGGCCGCGCCGGCGAGCGCATCGCGCCGCATGTGCATCGGCACGGTGCCGGCATGTCCCGCCTCGCCCAGCACCACGACGCGCATGCGGCTCTGTCCGACGATGCCAGTGACGACGCCGAGCGGCAGGCCTTCTGCCTCGAGGACCGGCCCCTGCTCGATATGCACCTCGACATAGCCGACGATGTCCGCCGGGTCGTAAGCGGCGGCGGGAATGTCATCGGGGTTCTTGCCATACGCCTTGATCGCGTCGCCGAGAGCGATGCCGTTGGCATCCGGGAGCGCCAGCGAGGAATGGTCGAAAACGCCGGCGCAGGCCGTCGATCCCGCCAGCGTCGTCGGGAAGCGCGAGCCCTCCTCGTCGCCGAACGCCAGCACGTCGATGCCGAACGGGAGGTTCGCGTTTCGCGCCGCAAGTTCCCTGACGGCCAGAATGCCGGCGACAACGCCCAGCGGACCGTCGTATTTGCCGGCATCGATCACGGTGTCGATATGCGAGCCGATCAGCAGCCGCCTCTTCTTTTCAGGCCGCCAATGGCCGCGCACGGTGCCGAGTGCGTCCTCGGTCACGGTCATCCCTGCGTCCCGCATCCACGATCCGACGAGATCGGCCGACCGTCGATGTTCGGGCGTGAGGTAGAGGCGCGTCAGCCGCTGCGGCTCGGACGAGATCGCGCCGAGTTCTGTCAGCATGGCTTCAGCACGCGCACCGATCGCAGCGATGTCGGCGGGAACGGTCATGGTCAATGGGCGCTGAGCCAGCGTCCCAGTTGAGCGCGCTCCTCGTCCGTCATGTTGGTCTGGTTGCCGAGCGGCATCGCCTTGTTGCGGACGGTCTGGATCATGATGAGCTGATTGAAGCGCTTGAGGTCGGCGAGCGTCTCCAAAGTAACATTCTTGGGCGGCTCCTTGAAGCTCTCGTGCGTCGGCCTTCGTGCGTGACAGGAGACGCAATGCTTGGACGTCAGCGCCAGCACTTCGCCGTCCGATACCGGCGGCCCGCTGAGCGCAGCCTGCCGCGGCGCGGTGACGAAGATTGCGCAGATCAGCGCGAAGGCCGCAATCGGGGCGGCCCAGCCGTATTTCTCCCAAGGTTCGCCGATGTCGATCTGATTCAGGATGTGCCGGAACAATCCGCCCGTCAGCAGGATCAGTGCTACCACCATCCAGGCATGCGGATGCGCCGACAGGAACGGATAATGCGGCGACACCATCATCAGGAGGACCGGCAGGGTCAGGTAGTTGTTGTGCAGCGAACGCTGCTTGGCGACCTTGCCGTATTTCGCCTCGGGCTCCTGCCCGGCCAGCATCTGCGCCACCATTTTGCGCTGCCCGGGAATGATCACCATGAAGACATTGAAGGCCATGATGGTGCCGATGAAGGCGCCGACATGGATGAACGATCCGCGTCCGGAAAACACGTTGGTGTAGAAGACGCTCGCCAGCATGATCAGCAGGAACACCGACGCGGCGAGCGGAACGGTCCGCTCGCCCCACAGCCGGCACAAGCCGTCGTAAAGAATCCAGCCGACCAGCAGCGAGGCGACCGAGAAGAAGATCGCCTGCCACGGCTGCAGGTCCATCACCGCAGGATCGATCAGATAGGCGCTGGCATGGACGTAATACTGGATGATCAGGAGGCCGAAGCCTGTCACCCAGGTGAGATAGGCCTCCCACTTGAACCAATGCAGATGCGGCGGCAGCTGCGGCGGCGCGACCGTGAATTTCTCGACGTGATAGAAGCCGCCGCCGTGAACCTGCCAGGCCGTGCCGAACACGCCCGGACTTTTCCGCTCCTTCTGGTTCAGCGAATAGTCGAGCGCGATGAAATAAAACGAAGTGCCGATCCAGCCGATGCCCACGATCATGTGGGCCCAGCGGAGCAGCAAGTTGCCCCATTCGCCGAAAAAGACGTCCATCGCTCCGACCTGACCCTATCTCCGCTCATTCCCGCGACCGCGGGACGCCTGCCCTTCTCGGTCCCCGGTGACGTTTACGAGTGGGCGGCGCAAAGCGCCGTCCCGGGTGCGGGGACGTGCGGAGACACTAGATTCGCAGGCCACAGACTAGCAAACGTCATGCCGCCTACGGGATCAGGATCGACGATCCCGTGGTGCCGCGTCCCTCGAGGTCCTCGTGGGCCTTCCGGGCGTCCTTCAGCGCGTAGGTCTGGTTGACCGGGATCTTGACGGCCCCGCTCGCCACCACATTGAACAGGTCGTTCGCGGTCGCAATCAGGTCTTCGCGCTTGGCGACATAATGGTTCAAGGTCGGCCGGGTGCAGAACAACGAGCCCTTGGCCTGCAGGATGTTGATGTTGAAAGCCTCGATCTGGCCGGAGGCAGAACCGAAGCTCGCGAACATTCCGAGCGGGCGGATGCAGTCCAGCGAGGCCGGGAACGTGGTCTTGCCGATGCCGTCATAGACGACGTCACAGAGCTTGCCGCCGGTGATCTCCTTCACGCGGGCGACGAAATCCTCGTCGCGGTAATAGATCACATGGTGGCAGCCATTGGCCTTGGCGATCTCGCCCTTCTCCTTCGAACCGACCGTTCCGATCACCGTGGCGCCGAGGTGATTGGCCCATTGGCACAGGATCTGCCCGACGCCGCCGGCCGCGGCATGCATCAGCACGGTCGCCCCCTTGGTGACCTTGTAGGTGCGGTTGACCAGATATTGCGCGGTCATCCCCTTCAGCATCATTCCGGCCGCCTGCTCGTATGAGATGCGTTCGGGAAGCTTCACCACCCGGTCGGCCGGAACGATGCGCTCGGCCGCATAGCCGCCCAGCGACACCACATAGGCAACGCGGTCGCCGACCTTCAGGTCGGTCACGCCTTCGCCGACCGCAATGACCTCGCCCGCGCCCTCGTTGCCGGCCACGAACGGCAGCCCGACCGGGGACGGATACATGCCCATGCGGAAATAGGTGTCGATGTAGTTCACCCCGCAGGCATGCTGCCTGATCCTGATCTGGCCGGGTCCCGGCGCCGGCACTTCGATGTCCTCGAAGGTGAGAACCTCGGGCCCGCCATGCTTGTGAACCCGGACCGCTGCGACCATCGTCATTCTCCCTGAACCGGCCCGTTCGTGACGCCGGGCCTCGAAAATCCGGCCGGGATCATAGGCGGCAGGACGCCCGGCGCAAGCGCGCGCTACCGCGCGCCCGAGACGGTCAGGGTCGTCCCGCTGGTATAGCTCGCAGCGTCCGAGATGAGGAAAAGAATGGCTTCCGCCACCTCTTCCGGCTTACCCACCCGGCCGGTCGGAAGTTGCGGCGCGATACGGGCCAGCCGGCCTGGCTCGTGGATTTCGGTATCGATCGGCCCGGGCGACACGATGTTCACGCGAATGCCATCCCCGGCCAGCTCTTTGGACAGACCGGTCACCAGCCCGTCGACGCCGCTCTTGGTCGCGGCATACCAGACATATTCGCCGGGAGCGCCGAGCTTCGATTGCACCGACGACAGGAACACCATGCTGCCACCCTGCCCGCCATGTTTGGTGGACATCCGTGGGATCGCTGCGCGGGCGCAGAAGAACGCCCCCATCAGGTTGATGTCGACATTGTCGCGCAAGGTCTGTGTCAATACCGCCTCGAAGCGCGAATTCTTTCCGGTGACGCCGCTGTTGTAGACGAGGTGCTTCAGCGGCCCGAAGTCATCGACCGCCTTGAACAGGCGCTCGACGTCCTCCTCCCTTGCCATGTCGCCCTGCACGGCAAGACCGCGGCTGCCGGCCGCCTCGATCTCGCTGACGACCTGCGCCGCGGTCTGCGCATTGCTTTTGTAATTGATGACGACGTCATAGCCGCGCGCTGCGGCGAGCCGTGCGGTGGCGGCGCCGATGCCGCGTCCGCCACCGGTGATGAGCACAATGTCTTTCATCCGCTGCCCCGTCTCCGTCCCCACGCTCCGGCCCTCGACTGCTGCGATGTCACCGGACCGTCGATCAAGCCGCGCCGACTATGAAAGCACGGCCACTCCGCGACAAGCACGGCACCGATGAATATTGGGAATGAAATACCCCGCCATTTTGTGGTGGGCAGGTCTTGACCGCGCTCAGTGGTCGGCGGTGAAGAAACCAATCGTGAGGAAATAGCCGCAGACGGCGACCAGCGACCACGCCGCGATCGGTCCGGGATCGAGTGCCGTCGCAAGTGCATAGATGCCAAGCGCACTCCACAGCACAAGTGCTGCGAGATTGAGCGCGCGCAGATGCGGAACCCGGAACGGATGCAACACCCGCAGCGGCATGAACGTCAGAACGATCAGCGCGGCAACCACGGCGGCCGCGATCCATGGCGGCAGTTTCAGGACAAACAGAAGGAAGACCGCTGCATTCCACAACACCGGAAAGCCGCGGAAATAATTATCCGCGGTTTTCATCTGTTCGTCGGCGAAATAGAGCGCGCTGGTGACGACAATGGCAACTGACAGCGGAATCGCTGCGGGAGGCGGAAGCAATCCGCTGATCGCAAGCGCAAAGGCCGGCACGAACACATAGGTGGTGAAATCGACCACGAGATCGAGTGCGCCGCCCGACCAGCGCGGCAAGATCTCCGCGACATGGAATTTCCGCGCCAGCGTCCCGTCGATGCCATCGATGAACAGCGCGGCCGCAAGCCACACGAACATCGTGACCCAATCGGCGCGCACGGCGGCCAGCATCGCGAGCAATGCACAGGCGGCACCGCTAGCGGTGAAGATGTGAACGAGAAACGGCCGAACCCGCGTTGACCTCCGGCCGGGACCAGCACCGCTGCTGTCCTGCATGGTGCGTTCCTGCATCCTCACGGCATTACCGGTTGCCCCAATCGATCTGGCAGATTTCAGCCGATCGGCCGGTGAAATTCCAGTTGCGGCCGAAGGCGCGGAAGCGCGACTTGTCGGCTTTCGCGATCGTCACGTCCGGGGAGATCCAGTAACCACTGTTGCGTATCGTGACATTCTCATCCTTCGACTTTCCAGCGACCGGCGTGATCGCACCGTCCACGATCTTGTCGATGGTGATGAGACGCGTCTTGCCTTCGGTCCGATAGCTGATCGGCACCTGCCGGACACCGAGAAAGCCGCTGACCAGGATCGAGAGCAGATGCGTCGAACCGCCGACCTTGCCGGTGAAGATGCGAGTCAGCCCCTTCATCGCGTGGATCGAGGCGTTCTCGTCGACGAACAGCGCCGCGGTCCAGTTTCCGCGCGACATCAGGCCGGGGATCTCGATCATCACGCCGGCCTTGAGTCCCGACAGGTCGACATCGTTGTAGTGTCCCTGATCGATCCGCACCGCGGCCCAGGTCTGGCAGCGGTCCTCGGTCGGCGGATGATCGCCGAGCGACAGCACGCACGGGCAGAACACCGTGCAACTGCAGGACAAGGTCAGTTCGCCCTTCAGGCTCCATTGATCCGGCACAATTCCAACTCCTCACGAAGGCATGAAATTCAATCCCCACATCGCGAGGATCGCAACGCCCGCCGCGGTGAAGGCGACACCGACAGCGCGGCCGAAAGCGGCAGAAACGGTCATCTTCTCGACCAGCATGACAAGACCGAGCAGCGCCATCCAGACGACATTCATGGCGCCGGCGACGAACATCAGCAGCATCATCGCCCAGCAGCACCCGAGGCAATAAAGCCCCTGGCGAACACCCAGCCAAAACACACCCGACGGGCGGTCCGTCCAGTTCAGGAAGAAGAACGAGAACGGCGTCTGGCACGCCCGCAGACAGGCCCGCTTCAGCGCCGAGAATTGAAACAGGCCGGCAACGAGAAACAGGAGCGCACTGACCGGGGCCGCTAACGCGAAGACAATGGGCCAGGCGGCAAACGAAATGACAACGAGTTGCGTCAGCGTCGCGAGAGCTGCGAAGCCGAACCAAACCGTGAGATAGCCTGCAATGAGCACCTGCGGCGGGACGATCCGCTGGCCCTTGCGCCACGCGGTGTCCGCGATTTCGGCATAGGTCAGGATCATCGGACCCGCGGTCGGCAGCATCATCGCCAGCGTCATCGCCGCCCACATTGCGGCAATCAGCAAGACGCTTTCGATGCCGCCGGCGGCGCCGATCGGGACCGCGCGGCAGATCGCATCGAAAAGGCCGGCCGGCCCCGCAGGCGCACGCGCGAGCGTGACAAGCAGGAGATATCCCCAGCCGCACGTCGCGAGGAAGACGACCAAAGCGATTGCGATCGTCCGGGGCCGCGACAATAGCGCGCCGATCCCGGACATCATCGATCCGGTCGGGCGCGGCTTGGTATCGGAGACATGCGTCATGGCGCGTTCCGCCGATCCTAGCGCAGGGCGCAACCTCGCGAAATCTCGCACTGGCGGGATGGTTTCCAGGCTCGTAGATAGAGTCCCGAAAGGATGCCGGAATGGAACTATCGGGGTTAAGGTCTGCTGTTGCGGTGGTCGGCGGCGGCCCGTCAGGACTGACGGCAGCGATCGCGCTGGCCTCGGCCGGACTCGACGTCACGCTGATCGCCCGCGCCGCGCCGGACGACAATCGCACGACCGCCCTGCTCGCAAGCTCGGTGGCGGCGCTCGAGACGCTTGGCGTCTGGGATGATTGCCGCAGGCACGCCGCACCGCTTGCGGCCCTGCGCATCGTCGATGCGACGCACCGGCTCTGGCGGGCGCCGGAAGCGCTGTTCGATGCCTCCGAGATCGGACTCGATGCCTTCGCCTGGAATATCGAGAACCGACATTTGATCGCGGCGCTCGATGCGAGCGCCGCCGGGATGATTAACCTTCGCCGGATTCTGGAAGACGCCACCGCGGTGGACATTCACAGCGACGCCGTGTCCATCCGGACGAGCGGCGGCGCCACCGTCTCCGTGAAACTTGCGGTCGGAGCCGATGGCCGCAATTCGCTCTGCCGGACCGCCGCCGGCATTACTGTCCAGAGCGAGGCCTATCCGCAGATCGCGCTGACCTACAATGTCGCGCACAGCCGTCCGCACCGGAACATCTCGACCGAATTCCACACCGAGCATGGGCCGTTTACGACCGTGCCGCTGCCGGGCGACCGCTCAAGCATCGTCTGCGTCGTGGACGCGGCCGAAGCGGACCACATGCAGGCGCTTTCGGGCGAGGCGCTCAATCTCGAACTGGAGCGCCGCTCGCACTCCCTTCTCGGAAAAATCTCCGCCCTGCCCGGACACGGCACCTTCCCGCTGGTCCGGGAAAGCGCGCGCAGGTTCGCCGGCGAGCGGATCGCGCTGGTCGGCGAAGCCGCGCACCGTTTTCCCCCGATCGGCGCCCAGGGGCTCAATCTCGGCCTGCGCGATGCGGCGGCCATCGCCGAAATTGCCGCCGATCACCCCGACGATCCGGGAGCGCCGGCGGTCACCGATCGCTACGATCTCGAGCGGCGCACCGATGTCGTCACCCGGTCGTTCGCGGTCGACCTCCTGAACCGGTCGCTGCTGTCGGACCTCTTGCCGATGCAGGGGCTGCGCGGCATCGGCCTGCACCTTCTCAATACGGT
>JAEWHY010000612.1 GCA_023387555.1 Pseudomonadota bacterium | reverse complement strand
TCCACGTTCACGCTGGAGTCCGCCAGCGGACCGAAGATCGCGGCGGCGATGCCCGGCTTGTCCTCGACGTTGCGGATCGAGATCTGCGCCTCGTCCTTCGAGAACGCGATCCCGGTGACGACCTGTTGCTCCACGATATCCTCCTCATCGCAGATCAGCGTGCCCGGAGGCATGCCGTGCGGATCGATGTCTTCCGGCTTGTCGAAGCTGGAGCGCACGAAGATCTTGACCTTGTGCACCATGCCGAGTTCGACCGAGCGGACCTGCAGCACCTTGGCGCCGAGCGAGGCCAGCTCCAGCATTTCCTCGAACGCCACCTTGTCGAGGCGGCGCGCCTTCGGGACCACGCGCGGGTCGGTGGTATAGACGCCGTCCACGTCGGTGTAGATGTCGCAGCGGTCGGCGCCGATCGCGGCCGCGATCGCAACCGCCGAGGTGTCCGAGCCGCCGCGGCCCAGCGTGGTGATGCGGCCGGTCTCCTTGTGGATGCCCTGGAAGCCGGCGATCACCGCGACTTCCTTGCGATCGCGGAAGCGCTTCACCAGCTCCGTGCCGTCCAGATCCGTGATCCGGGCCGAGCCGTGGACGTTGGAGGTGTACATCGGCAATTGCCAGCCCTGCCAGGAGCGCGCGGCGATGCCCATGTTCTGCAGGACGATCGCGAGCAGGCCGGCGGTGACATTCTCGCCCGAGGACACGATCGCGTCGTATTCCCGCGTGTCGTGCATCGGCGAGGCGTCCTTGCACCAGGCCACCAGCTCGTTGGTCTTGCCGGCCATGGCGGAAACGACCACCGCCACGTCGTGGCCGGCGTTGTATTCGCGCTGCACATGGCGCGCGACGTTGCGGATGCGGTCGATATCGGCGACCGACGTTCCGCCGAATTTCAGCACGAGACGTGACATGAAAGGATCGGCGCCCCGAGGGATGCGTTAGCGCGCCGTGGCTGGGGCGAGCCGCCCGGTGCGGGCGCAGTCATAACGGTGGGCGGGGCGGCCTGCAAGGCAGAGGATTTAGGTAAAAATTGATATGGCCGCGCTGTCGCGAAAGACTACAAGGGAGCGGACCCGGGCCGGACCGCGACGGATTGCGGTCGGGCCGGTTCAGGGGAATGCGGAGAGGGAATGCAAAACCGAGGCGAGACCACGATTGACCGGGCTGAAGTCGAGCAGTTCTCGAAGCTCGCCGCGCAATGGTGGGACGAGCGCGGCCCGATGGCTATGCTGCACAAGTTCAATCCGGTGCGGCTCGGCTATATCCGCGATCAGGTCTCGACGCATTTCGGCCGGAACCCGCGTCAGCTCGGCTGCCTGAACGGATTGCGGATCCTCGATATCGGCTGCGGCGGCGGCATCCTGTCCGAGCCCCTGGCCCGGCTTGGCGCCAATGTGGTCGGGGCCGATCCCGCCGAGGCCAATATCGAGGTGGCGCGGCGCCATGCGGCGCGGACCGATCTCGTGATCGACTATCGCCCGGTGACGGCGGAGGTCCTCGCCGATCTCAATGAGACGTTCGACGTGGTGCTGGCCATGGAAGTGGTCGAGCATGTCGCCGATGTCGGACTGTTCGTCAGCCGTTGTGCTCAGATGGTCCGCCCGAACGGCATGATGATCGCCGCCACCCTCAACCGCACGATGAAGAGTTTCGCGCTGGCCATCGTCGGCGCCGAATATGTGCTGCGCTGGCTGCCACGCGGCACCCATCGCTGGGACAAGTTCGTTACGCCGGCCGAACTGGAGACGGCAATGCAGAATGCCGGACTCAAGGTGGTGGACGAGCGCGGCGTGGTCTACCGGGTGCTGGGCGATCGCTGGGACCTGTCGACCGACATGGACGTGAACTACCTGCTCACTGCGGTGCGCGGCGCATAATCCGGCCGTCCTGTCGAAGCCGATCCTTCGTTTGTCCGGGCTGAAGCCGCTGCATGACAGGCAGAAAGTTATCCGCCTTGCATCGGGCTGTGCGATCATGGAGCCTGCGTTCGAAACAAGGAGCCGGCCATGATTGTCGAAATCGTCACCTTCAACTTTCCCGAGGGCCACGAGCGCGAGAGCGAACTGAATGCCGTGCGCGGCGTGCTCGGAAAATGGGCCGCCAACAAGGATCTCGTGCGCAAGCAGTTCCTGTGGGGGGTTGGTGACGCCGCCGGCACTGGCGCAGGCGTTTATGTCTGGCCGTCGATCGAGGCAGCCGAGCGCGCCCATGACGATGCCTGGCACGAAGCGGTGAAAAAGCGCACCGGCGGTTATCCCACCATTCGCTATTTCGACATGTTGGCGGAGGTCGACAACGAGAGCGGCGCCATCACCGAGTGGGATGCCGACGGAAAGGCGCGCCAGCTCGAGTCGGCTTGACCCACGTCTATGTGTCGCCTGACACAACTCTCTCCGTTCGTCCCCGCGAAAGCGGGGACCCAGAGCCAAGAATGCTGGATTCCCGCTTTCGCGGGAATGAACGGTGTTCTGGTCTGCCGGCTGCAACCAAAACCTCTCTGACCCGCATGTCCGACACCGGCTGGCTGTGGATCGTCTTCACGCTGCTCGCAGCCGCCGGGCAGACCATTCGCAATGCGATGCAGCGCGAATTGACCGCGACGCTCGGCACCGCCGGCGCGACGCATGTGCGCTTTCTGTTCGGCTTTCCGTTCGCCGTTCTGTTCCTCTGCGGGCTGATGCTGATCACCGGCGCGTCGCTGCCGTCGCCGCCGCCGGTGTTCTGGCTGTGGGTGCTGCTCGGCATGGGCGCGCAGGCGCTCGCCACCGCACTGATGCTGATGGCGATGGGCGAACGCTCGTTCGTGGTCACCATCGCCTACATTAAGACCGAGCCGGTGCAGGTTGCGCTGTTCGGCCTGATCTTCCTTGGCGACAGGCTGACCAGCGGCATGGTCGCGGCCATCCTGATCGCGACGGCGGGCGTGGTCGTGATGTCGCTGAAGCCGGGCGGCGCCGCGAACGATAGCTGGCGGCCGACGTTTCTCGGCCTGGCGTCCGGTGCGGCCTTCGCGCTTTCGGCGGTCGGCTATCGCGGCGGCATCCTGAGCCTCGGGCTGTCGGACTATGTGATGGCTGCGACCTTCACGCTGACGGCCGGTCTCCTCATGCAGGCGGTGATGCTGACGAGTTATCTGATGCTGCGCCGGCCCGATGTGATGCGTGCGATCGTGAAGGCTTGGCGGCCGTCACTGTTCGCGGGCTTCATGGGCGCGACCGCGTCGCAATTCTGGTTTCTCGCCTTTGCGCTCGCGACCGCAGCGAGCGTGCGCACGCTTGCGCTGGTTGAGGTGCTGTTCGCGCAGGCGATCTCGAGCTTCGTGTTCGGACACAAGACAACGATGCGCGAAGGGCTCGGGATCGTCCTGATCGTGATCGGCGTCGTGCTGCTGATCTGGACGCATTGACTGGAAGCGAGCGTCGGCGCCTGAAAAGCAAAAAGCCCCCGCTCATCGGGAGCGAGGGCTTTTGGAAATCCAGTGACTGGACGATCAACGTGCCAGCGTAACCGGTGCAAGCCCGGCAAAGCCGAGGGCCCGCGCTGCGGCCGGCGACAGATCAATCACGCGGCCGCGAATGAATGGCCCCCGATCGTTGATCCTGACGGTCACGGTGCGACCGTTCTTCTTGTTGGTGACACGGACGCGGGTGCCGAACGGCAGCGTCTTGTGAGCGGCGGTCATGGCCCCCGGGTTCATTCGCTCTCCGTTGGCGGTCTTGCGGCCGGCGTATCCGTCGCCGTTTCCATAGACCGACGCAATTCCGGATTCAGCTTGAGCGCCCCCTGCGAAGGAAAGACAAACTGCAAACGCCAATGCGTAGGCTCGTGCCTGCATTCAAAATGTCCCTGTTGTTGAGGAAGAAGGGGCGCTTGCCGGTCGAATGCGACCTCGATATGGCGAGATTTTAATGGCGCATTAACCAAAAGCGCGGTGTCCGGCCGCGCAATTTTCGTGCTTTGAGTGGGAAAATGCCCCGCGGCGGGACAAATTTGTCCCGCGCTGGAGCGGTTGCCGGATTGGCAAGCGAAGCCGTGGCGTCGCCTGAACGCCGGCTCTCAACCCTTTTGGCGAAATTGCGGCGCGCTGGGGCCCTCGGCCATCTCACCGGCCGGGATTTCAGCCGTCGAACGCTGGAGAAACCGGGCCCGGCAGGCCGCGCCGCGGGTCAAAACACGGTCGCGCGCGGGCGGGTATCGCGTTCAGTTCCGCTCGTCGGGAAGGATGGGCAGCGGGTGAAATTCGATGCC
>JAEWHY010000560.1 GCA_023387555.1 Pseudomonadota bacterium | reverse complement strand
GAGGAGAACGGCGGCACCAAGAAGACCACGGTCGAACGCCACAAGCAGACCGAGATCAAGGTCGTGGTCGGCCCGACCCCGTACTCCTCGACCGTGCGCGAGGGCTACGAAGGCAAGTGGCGCCATCAGGCCGCATAAGCCTCGACTGCGTTACCGGAACGATGAAGCCCCCGTGCGCTGCACGGGGGCTTTTTTCTTTGCCCAAGGATGGCACCGCGCGCTGCCTTTAACGTTGGCCCCATGCCCTTTTCAGGAGCGGGACCAACATTGTGAAACGCCGCATGCTTGCTGGGGAATTGTATCGACCCGACGCG
This sequence comes from Pseudomonadota bacterium, assembly GCA_023387555.1. Classification (GTDB taxonomy): domain Bacteria; phylum Pseudomonadota; class Alphaproteobacteria; order Rhizobiales; family Xanthobacteraceae; genus Pseudorhodoplanes. The sequence goes on along the minus strand of JAEWHY010000560.1, from coordinate 3,525 downwards.
CAGGAATTGCTGGCCGATCAGGCTGCCGCGCGCGCGTGGATGGCTCGCTATAACGCCGCGCTCGATGAGTCCGACGACGCGCGCCTTGCGCTGCTGCGCGTACGCCTGCACGAGGTCGGCGACGGCGCGGTGATCCGCCCACCGTTTCATTGCGATTACGGCTACAACATCGCGCTCGGGCGGGGCGCTTTCCTCAACTTCAACTGCGTCATTCTCGATGTCGTGCAGGTGACCATCGGGGACGGAGCGCAGATCGGCCCGGCCGTCCAGATCTACACCGCCGACCACCCGCGCGATGCCGGCCTGCGGCGCGAGGGCCTCGAATTCGGCCGGCCGGTGACCATCGGCCGCAATGTGTGGATCGGCGGCGGCGCGATCATTCTTCCCGGTATCAGCATCGGCGACGACGCCATCGTCGGAGCCGGCAGCGTGGTGACCCGCGATGTCCCGGCCGGCGCTACGGTGGCCGGCAATCCGGCGCGGTTGCTGCAAACCAAAAGATGACGCGTCGCTAACGACTCGCTTCTCCCGCGACGATCCAGCAAAGGAAGAAGCCCCATGCGATGCATGGGGCTTCTTTTATTCGATCGCCCCGCAACGGCGGGGGCTATATCGCAGAGTGGTGGCTATGGGTCCCCGCCTTCGCGGGGACGACCAGGACGTGATCCTTCAACACCGGATGCAGATCACACCTCGAAGAACACCGTCTCCTTGTCGCCCTGCATGTGGATGTCCCAGCGCCACACGTCGCCCTGCTTCTTCGCAAGCAAGGTCGCACGGCGCTCTGCCGGCACGAGGTTGAGCACGGCGTCGGTGGCGTTGGCGGCCTCGCTATCGAAATACATTCGCGTGTAGACCTGCCGCAGCATGCCGCGCGCGAAGATCGCAACCACGACATGCGGCGCCTGCATCTTGCCGTCGAGGCCCGCGACCGGACCCGGCTTCACGGTGTCGAACTGGAACACGCCGTTGCTATCGCAGGCCGAGCGGCCGAAGCCCTTGAACGCGGTGTTCGGCAGCCGGCGGCTGCCCGGCTCGTTCGAGTATTTTCCGTTGCCGTCGGCCTGCCAGATTTCCAGCATGGCGTCCGGGATCGGCTTGCCGTCGCCGTCATAGATGCCGCCTTCGATACGGATGCGATCGCCGACCACATCAGGCGTGACGAGGTTGGAGCCGACCGTCTCCTTCCAGGAGTAAGTGCCGTCCGGATCCCAATGCGCACGGCCCTTGGGGGTGAGGCCGTAAGCGTAGAACGGCCCGACAGTCTGCGAAGGTGTGAGAACTGACATTGCGGTGAATCCGTTGCGTTTCAATCGAGATCCGGGGGGGTCTGCTCGCGGCCGCGCAGCACGATGTCGAAGCGGAAGGCGAGCGCCCAGTCCGGAACGGTGTGCTCGAGATCGAAGGTCGAGATCATGCGCGCCCGATCCCTCTCGTCCGGCACCGAATTGAAAATCGGATCGAACGGGAACAGATAGTCGCCCGGGAAGTACATCTGCGTCACCAGACGCGACAGGAACGAATGCCCGAACACCGAGAAGTGGATGTGGTTCGGCCGCCACGCATTGTAGTGGTTGCCCCACGGATAGGCGCCCGGCTTCACGGTGATGAATTTGTAATAGCCGTTCTTGTCGGTGATGGTGCGGCCCGCGCCGGTGAAGTTCGGATCGAGCGGCGCCGGATGCTGGTCGACGATATGCACGTATCGGCCGCAGGCATTGGCCTGCCAGATCTCGACCAGCGAATCCGCAACCGGCCGCTTGTCCTCGTCGAGCACATAGCCGTGCACGATGATCCGCTCGCCGAGCGGTTCACCCTTGCCCTGCTTGGTCAGGTCGTTGTCGTTTTCCTGAATGGTGTCATGGCCGTAGACCGGGCCGGTCAGCTCGGACAGCGTGTGCGGCGCGAGGATCAGCGGCTTGGTTGGCGACCGCTTGACCGTGCTCTTGTAGTCGGGCGTCAAATGCTTCGGATAGGCCGACAGGCCGTCCAGCGGATAGATCAAAGCCATCGTTTCACTTCCCCTCGTCTCTTCTCCGCTCATTCCCGCGAAAGCAGGAACCAGTCATTGACACCGGGCCCCCGCCTTCACGGAGGCGAGCGGAGACCATGTTACTCCTCAGACCCGCTCCAGCGCGAGCGACACGCCCTGACCGACGCCGACGCACATCGTCGCCAGCGCCTTCTTGCCGCCGCGCTTTTCGAGACCGTGCGCTGCAGTCATCGCAATCCGCGCGCCCGACATACCGAGCGGATGGCCGAGTGCGATCGCACCGCCATGCGGATTCACCTGCTCGGCACCGTCAGGCAGGCCGAGCTGGCGCATCACAGCCAAGCCCTGCGACGCGAAGGCTTCATTGAGCTCGATCAAATCGAAGTCGGAAATCTTCAGGCCAAGCCGTTCCATCAGCTTGCGGGTCGAGGGCACGGGGCCGATGCCCATGATGCGCGGCGGCACGCCAGCCGACGCCATGCCGAGAATGCGGGCGCGCGGCGTCAGGCCGTGCTTCTTCACCGCCGCCTCGGAGGCGAGGATCATCGCTGCGGCGCCATCGTTGACACCTGACGCATTGCCGGCGGTGACGGTGCCGTTCTCGCGGAACGGCGTCTTCAGCTTGGCCAGCGCCTCGAGCGTGGTGTCGGCGCGAATATGCTCGTCCTTGTCAAAGACAACGACTTCGCCCTTCTTCTTGCCGGCGATCTCGATCGGCACGATCTCCTCGGCGAAGAAGCCCGCGGCCTGCGCCGCACCGGCGCGCTGCTGCGAGCGCAGCGCGAACAGATCCTGGTCCTCGCGCTTGACCTGGAATTCCTCGGCGACATTCTCGCCGGTCTCCGGCATGGAATCGACGCCGTATTGCTTCTTCATCAGCGGATTGATGAAGCGCCAGCCGATGGTGGTGTCGAAAATGTCGGCCTGACGCGAAAACGCTTCCTGCGCCTTGCCCATCACGAACGGCGCGCGGGTCATCGATTCGACGCCGCCGGCGATCGCAAAATCGATCTCACCGGCGCGAATGGCGCGGGCGGCATCGCCCACCGCATTCAATCCGGACGCGCACAACCGGTTCACCGTGATTCCGGGCACCGAATCGGGAAGCCCTGCGAGCAGCAGCGCCATGCGAGCGACGTTGCGGTTGTCCTCGCCGGCCTGGTTGGCGCAGCCGAAGATCACTTCGTCGAGCGCCGCCCAATCGACATTGGGATTGCGCTTCGCCAGCGCCCTGATCGGAGCGGCCGCGAGATCGTCGGTCCGCACCTTGGACAGCGAACCGCCGTAGCGGCCGATTGCGGTACGGGCGGCGTCGCAGAGGAATACGTCACGCATGGTCAATGTACCTTTCTTGCTCCCCTCCCCCCGCGAGCGAAGCGAGTGGTGGGGAGGGGTCGGGGGTGGGGGGCCAAGGAGCGCGAAACCCTGCAAAGCCCCCCACCCCGATCTCCTTCACTTCGTTCAGTCGATCGACCCTCCCCACCGCGTCGCGGGGGGAGGGGAAAGAAACCTCGCGCTATATAGTCCGGTCT
>JAEWHY010000416.1 GCA_023387555.1 Pseudomonadota bacterium | reverse complement strand
CCACGTCCTTGCCGTCCTGGCTGACTTCCGGAACGAACGGGGCCATCTCGCCCTCCGCCTCGGCAGCTTTCGGTGTCGCAGGAGCAGCAGGCGCTGCAGCGGCAGGCGGTGCCGAGGGTTCGGCGCCGGGAGTCTGCGGGGCAGGTGCGGGCGCTTGCGCAGCCGGCGCAGCGGTCTCCGCAGCAGGTGCAGGTGCCTGCGCGGCCGGGGTCTCGGCCTTGGGCGCGGGCGCTTCTGCGGTGACGACGGCGGGGGCGCGCCGTGCCTGCCAGGTTTCGCCGGACTTCGTGGTGCCGGCGATGGTGTCGCCATCCACCTTGCCGGTGTATTCGACGCCGCCCGCGACGAAGCTGATCTCGCCGCCCTTGAGCTTGCCGCCGGTGACCGGCGTGATCACGTTGCCTTCGGTGATCGTTCCGGTGAAATTCTGAAACTCCTGCTTCAGCGCCAGCGCACGCGACGACGAACCCTGATCGATCGTCCAGGTGCCGTCGACCTTGGCCGGCACGATCCAGAACAGCGCACGGCAGTAACCCCTGCAGTCCTCGGTGACTTCGGCGCGCTCATCCGGCTGCCAGTCGCCCATCGTGAACGAGTTCGACACCACGCGGGTGCCGGGCTTCATGTCGAGGATGGTCGGACGCAGGCGTTCGTTCAGTTCGGGCAACAGGAATAGCGTGAGGACCGTTGCCTTGGAGAAATCGGTCTGGAAAATGTCGCCGTTGATGAAGGTGGCCTTGTCGGCGACGCCTTCCTTCGCGGCATTGGCGCGCGAGAGTTCGACCATCTTCGGGTTGAATTCGACGCCGACCGCGGTCGCGCCGCGCTTGGCCGCGGTGATCACGGTGCGGCCGTCGCCGGAGCCGAGGTCGTAATGGATGTCGTTCGCGCTCAGGCCCGCCATGTCGAGCATCTTGTCGACGAGGGTCTGCGGCGTCGGCACCCATACCACGTCCTTGCCCTGCTGGCCGACGGTCGGCTCGTAGGGCTTCTCCGCTTCGGCCGGCTGCGCGACGGCAAGGTTCAGCGTGAGGGCTGCGGCAATGGTTGAAAAGGCCGCAACGCGTGCGGCGAAATGCATGACTTTCATCGTTATGTTCTCCGTCGCGATCAGGAGCCGCGCTTGGCTTGCCACTTTTCGCCCGACTTGGTTGTCCCTTCAATCGTCGAGCCATTGACCGTGCCGGTATAATCGACGCCGCCGGCGGTGAAGCTGATGTCGTTGCCCTTCAGCTTGCCTGCTGTGATCGGGGTGACGACATTGCCGTCCTTCAGCGTGCCGGTGAAATTCTGGTAGGTCTGCTTGAGGGTGAGTTCGCCCTTGCCGGTGGTCCAGGTGCCATCGACCTTGGCCGGGACGATCCAGAAATAGGCCTTGCAATAGGACGAGCAGCCTTCGGTGACGACGGCCTCCTCGTCGGCTTTCCAGTCGCCCATGTCGAAGGTGTTCGAGACGACGCGGGTGCCGGGCTTCATGTCGAGTATGGTCGGACGCAGCCTGGCGTTCAGGCTGGTGAGCAGAAACATGGTCACGACATCGGCCTTCGAGAAATCGGTCTTGAAGATATCGGCATTCTCGAAGGTCGCCTTGGCGGAGACACCCTCCTGCTGGGCATTGTATTTCGACAGCTCGACCATCTTTGGATTGTATTCGATGCCGTGCGCGGTGGCACCGCGCTTGGCCGCGGTGATCACGGTGCGGCCGTCGCCTGAGCCGAGATCCACGACCTTGTCGGCGGCGGTCACCTTGGCCATGTCGAGCATCTTGTCGACCAGGGCCTGGGGCGTCGGCACCCAGATCACGTCCTTGCCTTCCTGGCCGACGGACGGCTCGAACGGCTTTTGCGCCGGCTGTGCGAGCGCGACATTGATCGCCATCACCGCGGATAGACAGGACACCATCGCGGTGCGCGACATCAGGCTCAGCACGGTCATACGATTAACTCCAGAGGATTAACGCCGTCCGTGGCAATTCCACGGGGAAGGTTCGGGAAAAGGGCGGTGGATCATAGTGTTGCACGCCCCTGGTTACGAGAGTCCGTAGACCGGGACGATGGCGCCTCGCGTGACCGTGTTCTCCGGTGACGCAAGGAAAAGGATGGTCGCGGCCACCTGTTCGACTTTGGGCCAACGGGCATGATCGGCTTTCGGCATCGCTTTGCGGTTCACCGGCGTGTCCATGACCGAAGGGGCCACCGCATTGACGAGAACCCCGTCGCCGGCGACTTCTTCCGCCAAGGCGACGGTCAGCGCCGCGACCCCGGATTTGGCGATGGTATAGGCCGTCATGCCGGCGCCGGTTCGTGGCTCCAGCGCCGGACGAGCTGCGACATTGACGATGCGTCCGCCGCCGCTGCCGAACGCCTTGAGCGCCGCGCGGCAGCACAGGAAGCAGCTCACCACGTTGGTATCGAACTGCGTCACCAGATCGGATCTGTCGCTGTCCTTCAGCTTCTTGGCGGCGAAGCCGCCGGCCAGATGGATCGAGGCCCAGAGCGAGCCGACCCTGGCATAGAACGAATCCGTCTGGTCCTGATCGGCGAGATCCACCGCGGGATAGAGTATCACGCGCGGGTTTGCCGCCTCGGCGACGTCACGCGGCGGTTCATGACCACGCATCGGGATATGACAGGTCGCGCCACGCGCGACGAGCGCCGCCACCACGGCCGTTCCAAGCGCTCCGGCGCCGCCCGTGACAACCACATGACGGTCGCGGAAATCCATTCGCTACTCCCGGCCGCGCCGGCTGCGCGTGGGCAGCACCTGGTGATGGATCCAGTTGCGGACTTCGCGGGTCCGGACATTCTTGTCGAGCACGGTCGAGTCGAGGCCGAGCCGCCACGCCAGCGGTTTGTTCTTCGGCGCCTCATGCAGCACCGAGACCTTCTCGGCGTAGTCGATCAGTTCGCGCTGATTGTTGAAGAAGTCTTCCTCGATCAGGCGCTTGCCATGACGGCGGAAGCTCGCGGCAATGTCCGCGAGCGAATATTCCGGATGATATTGCACGCCCCAGGCGGTGCAGCCATTGACCTTCACTTCGGCAGCCTGAACCGCGGAGAACGCGTTGAGTGCCAGCACCTGCATGTTGGGCGCGAGTGTCTCCACTTCGTCGAGATGGATCGTGACCGCGTCGAACACCTCGTCCTTGCCGGCGAACACCGGATGACCGCGTCCGGCCGAGGTCAGACGGATGCGCCGTCCGAAGCCGATCTCGCGGCCCTTCGGATTGCGCCGCACGCTGCCGCCGGCCGCTGTGGTGATGATCTGCAGCCCCCAGCAACTTCCGAACAGCGGGGTCGATGAATCGAACACCGCGCGCGCCAGTTCGATCTGTGGGTCGACGTGCGGCCCTCGATCGTAGACATGCAGGGCAGAGCCGGTGATGACCACGCCGTCATATGATTCCAGTCCGGCGCTGTCCGGCAGGTTGGCGCCGGGGTCTGCCGGGTAGCAGATGTCGACATTGGCCTGCGGCAGGAATTCGCGGAGCAGGTCCGCATAGCCCTGGCTCGGGGCCTCGCCGCCGGCAGCCTTGAGCAGGCTGCGTCCGTCGGCGGTGTTTCCCTCGATGACGAGGAGGCGGGGGGCAGACATTGCAAATCCGTCAGAAACCGCGAGGCGGCGAGCACGCGTTGGCATTCTTATAGGAATTTTGCGGCCATTTTGCGAGGCTTGGCATTGGCGGGGCCGTTTTGGCGCGCCATGCTGACTTGCAAGGAGGAACCAGGGTCGGATGGCCGATTTCGATCTCGCCATCATCGGTGGCGGCGTGAACGGTGCGGGCATTGCCCGGGACGCCGCCGGGCGCGGACTGCGGGTGGTGCTGGTCGAGCAGCGCGATCTCGCCTCCGGCACGTCCTCGGCGTCGACCAAGCTGATCCATGGCGGGCTGCGCTATCTGGAGCACGGCGCCTTCCTCCTCGTGCGCGAAGCGTTGAAGGAGCGCGAGGTGCTGCTGCGCAACGCGCCGCATATCATCCGCCCGCTGCGCTTTCTGCTGCCGGCGGACCCGAAGCTGCGCTCGCCCCTGCTGCTGCGGCTTGGCCTGTTCATCTACGATCATCTTGGCGGGCGCAAAATCCTGCCGCCCACGCGCACCATCGACCTGACCCACGATCCGCTCGGTACGCCGCTGAAGCGGAGCTACCGGTCCGGATTCCTGTATTCGGACTGCTGGGTGGACGATGCCCGGCTCGTGGTGCTGAACGCGCTCGACGCCGCCGAGCGCGGCGCCTCGATCCGCACGCGGACCAGATGCGTGCGCGCCGAGCGCGGCGAGGAATGGCGGCTGATCCTGAATGCGCGCGGGCGCCGCGAGGTGGTCACCGCGCGTGCGCTGGTGAATGCGGCCGGCCCCTGGGTCGGCTCGGTCGCCGAAACCGTGATCCGCGTTCCCGGCCCATCGCGCGTCCGGCTGGTCAAGGGCAGCCATATCGTGGTGCCGAAACTGTTCGACCACCACACCGCCTATATCTTCCAGAACCCGGACCGCCGTGTGGTCTTCGCGCTGCCTTACGAGCGCGACTACACGCTGATCGGGACCACCGACGAGAACTTCCAGGGCGATCCCGCCGGAGTCGCGCCGTCCGGCGCAGAACTCAGCTATCTGTGCGAGACGGCGTCGCGTTATTTCCGCACGCCGGTTGCGCCGAGCGACATCGTCCATGCGTTTGCCGGTGTGCGTTCGCTTTATGACGATGGATCGAAGCGTCCGGAAGACGTCACCCGCGACTATCATCTCGCCTTTGACAAGAGCTACGGCAATGCGCCGCTGCTGTCGGTCTACGGCGGCAAGATCACGACTTACCGCAAGCTCGCCGAAGCCGCGATGCAGAAGCTCGCCGACGTGTTCGAGCCGAGCCGACCCTGGACCGCACGCGCGCCGCTGCCGGGTGGCGATTTTGCCTACAACGGCGTCGAGGTGCAGGTGGCGCAGGCGCGCCGCAGCTGGCCGTTCCTCGAGGAGGACCACGCGGTGCGTCTGGTGCGCGCCTACGGCACGCGCATCGGCGACATCCTTGGCAAGGCCGACAGTTATGCCGCACTCGGCATTCGGTTCGGCGCCGATCTGACCGAAGCCGAGGTCCGCTATCTGATGACCAAGGAATTCGCCGTTGACGCCGATGACGTGCTCTGGCGCCGCAGCAAGCTCGGCCTGCGATTCACGGACGTGGAGCGCGCGGCCCTGCAGCGCTTCATGGTGCCGCTGCCGGCCCTGAGGATCGTCACGTAATGGCCATCCTTGCGATCGACCAGGGCACGACGTCGACCCGCGCCATCGTGTTCGACGAGACGCTGCGGCCGCTTGCGACCGCGCAACGCGAGTTCAGACAGATTTATCCGGCGCCGGGCCATGTGGAGCACGATCCGCAGGACATCTGGTCGAGCGTCATGGCGACTGCGAAGGATGCGCTTGCCGGCGCCGGCCTTTCGGCGCGCGACATCGCCGCGATCGGCATCACCAACCAGCGCGAGACCACGCTGATCTGGGACCGCGTCACCGGCAAGCCGATCCACAACGCCATCGTCTGGCAGGACCGGCGCACCGATGACGTCTGCGCGGCCTTGTGCGACGCCGGTCATGAGCCCGCGGTCGCGGCGAAGACCGGGCTGGTCCTCGATCCCTATTTCTCCGCCACCAAGATCGCCTGGCTGCTGGATCACATTCCTGGCGCCCGCGCGGCGGCCGAGGCCGGACAACTCGCCTTTGGCACAATCGACAGCTATCTGATCTTTCGCCTGACCTGTGGGCGCGTGCATGCGACCGACGCCACCAATGCGGCGCGAACCCTGCTGTTCGACATCCACAGCGGCCAATGGGACGCCGGGCTTGCCGAGTTGTTCCGCGTGCCGCTGGCGCTGCTGCCGGAGGTGAAGGATTGCACCGCGGATTTCGGCATGGCCGAAATGTTCGGCGGCGCGATCCCGATCCGGGGCGTGGCTGGTGACCAGCAGGCCGCGACCATCGGTCAGGCCTGTTTTACCCCGGGCATGATGAAATCGACCTACGGCACCGGCTGTTTCGCGTTGCTCAATACCGGGGAGGTGCCGGTCGCGTCGCGCAACCGCCTGCTCACCACCATTGCCTATCAGGTCGGCGGCAAACGCACCTATGCGCTGGAGGGCGCGATCTTCGTCGCCGGCGCCGCGGTGCAATGGCTGCGCGACGCCCTGAAAATCATCGCTACATCGTCGGATGCCGACGCCCTGGCGGCGCGGAGCGATCCCGCCGAGCAGGTCTATCTGGTGCCGGCTTTCGTCGGCCTCGGCGCGCCCTATTGGGATGCGCAGGCGCGCGGCGCGATCTTCGGCCTGACCCGCAATGCCGGCGCAGCCGAA
>JAEWHY010000228.1 GCA_023387555.1 Pseudomonadota bacterium | reverse complement strand
GACGACGAGATCCGCCGCGGCGTCGAGATGTGCAAGGAGAGCTGCCGCTATTATCCGTTCTGCGGCGGCGGCCCGCCCGGCAACAAGTATTTCGAGAACGGCGACTTCGCCACGACCGAGACGCTGTCCTGCCGCCTGCACAAGAAGGCGACCTTCGATGTCGCGCTCGACAAGTTCGAACGTCTCAGGGCGATGACGTGACGGGTCCGTTTGCCGTTGCGCCGAATTTCCATTGCAAGGGTTCCTGGTCGGACCGGCTGCTTGTCGCCGAGGGCGACGGCTGGCGTGCGGCGAATGCTGACGAACTGGCGGGACTGACGCTGGGGGCGCCGCCCGAGGATGGCGGAGCCTGCTCCTGCCTGTTCTCGATCCCGATGCACATGCGCCACCGCTTCTGGGCGATGCTGGACGAGGAAGCCGCCGAAGGCACCGGCGACTTTGTCAGTTTTTCCGACGATCTCGCCGACTTCCTGAGCTTCAAGGGCCTGCCGCCACCGACCGATGCGGTGTGCGAACTGCTGCTTCAGGACACCGGCGGCAAGGTCGCCACGGACGATGTCTGGGCGCTGGCGAACTTCGGTGACGATCCCGTTGTGCTGGCCTGGCCCGGCCTGCAGCTCCGGCTCGCTCCCGGCGAAGCGCTCAAGCTTGCCGCGGCACATCCTCCGGACGTCGTTGCGCCGGAGAACGATGACGTGAACGTGCTGCTGGCGATCCGCCTGGCCGCCGCCTAGCGCTCGCCGAACGGCGGGCGCCAGAGCGTTTTCGAGCGAAGTGGACACCGGTTCGCGTGAAGAAAACGCGTCAATGCAAGAACCTAGAGACTTTTCGCGATTCGAAGAAAAGCGAAAAGACTCTAGGCGCTCGAACCGATGCTCAGCGTCTGGCGGCCCGCCGCTCGATGTTGCCGCTGCGCTCGGGCACGCCGAACTCCCTGCGGCAGATGTCGGCAAGAATCGCGACGCCCTCGCGGATCTCAGTCTCGGTCGGGCTCGCAAAGCACAGCCGCATCCGGCTCCGTGAATGCGACGCATCGGTCGACCATTCCGGGCCGGGATTGATCGCGACGCCGGCGGCGAGGGCCGCCTGGTACAGCTTCATCGTATCGACCTGATCCGGCAGCTTGACCCAGAGAAAAATGCCGCCCGACGGATCGTCGAATTCGGCCGCGGTGCCGAACTGCTCATCGAGCGCGTCCATCAGCGTCTCGAGCTTGAGCCGCAGTCCCGCGCGCAAGGCCGGCACATGCGACGCAAAATGCGGCGCGCAAAATTCGGCCAGCACCATCTGTTCGAGGGCGCCGGAGCCGGCATCGACCTTGAGCGCGATCATCTGCGACAGGATCTGCCATGGCGCGACGATGAAGCCGACGCGCAGGGCGGGTGCGATCGATTTCGAGAACGAGCCGATATGAATGACGTTGCCCGACGTGCTCATCGCATGGAGCGCGGGCGGCCGCTCGCCATTCCAGATCAGGTCGGCATAGCAATCGTCTTCGAAGATCGGCACGCCATAGCGTTCGGCCAGCTCAAGCAACGCGTGACGGCGTTCCATCGGCATGATGGTGCCGGTCGGATTCTGCACCGTCGGGATCGTATAGATGTATTTCGGCCGGATGTTCTTGGCCTTCAGCGCCGACAGCGTCTCCTCGAGCGCATCGGTGCGCAGGCCATCGCTGTCGAGCGGCAGGCCGATCGCGTTGACGCCCGCGCGGGCATAGCGGGTGAGCATGCCCTGATAGGTGTCACGCTCCACGATCACCGTATCGCCGGGCGCGAGCAGTGCGCCGTTGATCAGGTCGAAGGCCTGCAGCGATCCGGAGACGAGAAGGATGTCATCCACGCTGCAATTGATCTGCGCATCGCGATGCAATTTGGTTGCGAGAAATTCGCGCAAGGGACGGTAACCCTGCGGGCCGTTGGCGACCCCGTAATAGGCCAGCGACCGGCCCTCGCGCCGCAACACCGCGTCGGTTGCGACCAGCAGGTCATCGACCGGCACCTGTGCGGGATCGTTGTTGCCGCCGGTGAAATTGTATTTCGGCGATCCGGTCCATTTCACGGCAGCGGGCGGGGATCCCGGTGGCAGCAGCGGCGCAAAGTCAAAGGCAGACATTTCATTCAGTTCCCGGTGGCAATGCCCGAGCGTAGAAGGCGAAACGATAGCCCGCAAGATCGGTTGCGCCGTGCGTGACCCGGCGGAAGGAACGTGCTGTTCGCCCGATAAAAAAATGCGCGCCGGCAGGGCCGGCGCGCATTCAGTCGATGGACAATGCCGTGCGGCTTACTTCGCCGCCGTGACCATGATCTCCACCGTGTACTGCGGCGCTGCGAGGCGCGCCTGCACGGTGGCGCGGGCCGGCGTATTGCCCGGCGAGACCCACTTGTCCCACACCGCATTCATCTCTGCGAAGGTGTCCATGTCGGCCAGCCAGATGTTGGCCGTCAGAAGCTTCGACTTGTCGGTGCCGGCCATCGCCAGATAGCCGTCGATGGCTTCGAGGATGTCCTGGGTCTGCTCGGTGACGCTCTTGCCCGCCTTGTTCTCTGCGACGACCCCCGCCAGGTAAACCCGGTCGCCATGGACGACGACCTGGCTCATGCGCGGCCCGACTTCGTGACGTTCGATCTTCATGGAATCCCTCGTATTTTTCGTCTCGTTTGCGGCATGTCGCATTTGCGCGAGCGGTCCCGCGACGCCTTCCTGCGGCAGCGTCCCCCGAATTGCAAGGCGTTCGCTGCGGAAGCCTTGAGTTGCAGCGGGTCCGAGTCAATGACGCCGATTGTATAATCCGCCGTTGTGCGTTGCGTCGGATCATCTCGCCGCCGGTGACGTTCTGTTAAAAGGCTTCGCAGCATTGCTTAGGGCGCATGTGTCGGCGCAAACCGCTTGCTGCTAGCATGCGTAACCCAACGGTGATGGAGGCAACCATGCCTGTCGCATTTTCGGTAGACCCCGAGACCCTGCGCAAGTTCAAACTCTGGTTCACGATCTACGGCGTGATCCTGATTCTGCTCGGCGCTGCGTCGATCATTCTGCCCGGCATCGCCACGCTCGCCACCACCATCATGGTGGGCTGGCTGCTGGTGGCCGGCGGCATTTTCGGGCTGATCTCCGTATTCCAGGCCGGCACCAAGTCACCCGGCTTCTGGTGGAATCTCCTGACCGCGATCGTCTGCGTGCTGGCCGGCGGCATCATTCTGTTCAACCCGATCCAGGGCGTGCTCACCCTGACCATCGTTCTCGCCGCTTATCTCCTCGCCACCGGCGTCACCAAGGGGTTCATGGCCTTCCATTATCGCAATGTGATTCCGAAGGCCTGGGGCTGGATGCTGCTGTCGGCGCTGATCGACATCGTGCTCGGCGGCATCATCGTGGCCGCGCTGCCGGGCAGCGCGATATGGGTGCTCGGCCTCTTGGTCGGCATCAATCTGTTGTTCACCGGCGTCGCACTCATCACCGCCGCGATGTACAGCGAAAGCGCCAATACGCCGCCGCAGCCGTCCGCGGCCGCCAGCGCCTGATCGGCCGGACCTCCCGGCGCGTCTTGCGGTCGCGCCGGGAACCGGAAGCACGCTCCGCTTCTTATTGATCTCGATCCAGCGCGGGATTGAGGCGCGATTCACGCGCGAGCGAAGCGGATTTACGTTTTACCGGCGGTGAGCGCCAAAGCCGGCATCGGCCGCCAGAGAGGAGCAATCGACAATGGGCTGGTTTTCCGACGATATCGAGACGATGGATCACCTGTTCGTGCATTCGCTGCAGGACATCTATTATGCCGAGCAGCAGATCGAGGCGGCGCTGCCTGCCATGATCGAGAAAGCGTCCGACGTCGAGTTGCGGGGGCTTTTCGAGGCGCATCTTTCCGAGACCCGGGGCCAGATCAATCGGCTGGATCGCGTCTTCAAGATGCTCGAGCGCACGCCGCAGCCGCACAAATGTCCGGCGATCGACGGCATTCTCGCCGAGGCCAGCGAAATTGCCGGCGATGTCGGCGACCAGGTCGTGCTGAATGCGGCGCTGATCGCGGCCGCGCAGGCGGTCGAACATTACGAGATTACGCGCTACGGCACGCTCGCATCTTGGGCGAAGCTGCTCGGACATGCCGAGGCGGCGGACCTTCTGTTCGACAGTCTCAATGAAGAGAAGGCGACCGACAAGGCGCTGAGCGACATCGCCAAGCGCAAGATCAACAAGGAGGCGCTGGCGCGCCAGCCCAAGCCGCTGACCGTCGAGGAAAAGCTGGAAGAGGCGCTGATCGGCATTCCGCCGCTCGGCTGAAGCGTTTCCGGGCCGTGGCGAAGTTTCGCGCAAGGACAACCGCGTCGAAGGAATAGTCCGGAGTATCCGCGCGTCGAAAGAACCGCGATACTCCGCCAGGAAGGCGTCGCGGCGTGTGGGGGGCAGATGCATTTTCTGACAAGGGGCGGCTTGCTGATGGCCGCATTCACAGTCGCAGCGGTTATATCGCTGCCCGATCCGGCTGAGGCGCAACGGCGGGCGCGTCCGGAGGCCAAATGGTGCCTGCGCGGGCCGACCGGCGGTCAGGCCTGTCTTTACAATACGCTCGATCAATGCCGGAAGGCCGCGCGCGGCACCGGCGGCTCTTGCATGCGCAATCCCCGTTTCGGACGTTAATGGCGACCGGGGCGGCGCCCTTGAATTCGGCCGTGCGCCAGCGGGCTTTGAGCCGTTTCAAGTGTTTCGGTAGCGGCGAAAATAGCGCGCGCACGGTCGCGCTGAAGGTATCAAGCAAGGCCGCGCGGCAACGCAACGACCCATGGTGTGCGTCAGCCGCGATGACGTCGAGGAGAGAATGAATGCTGAGGACGCTTTTTGTCTGCCTTGCGTTCGGGTTCGGGCTGGCCGGAGCGCCGGCCATCGCCGAGACCTATCCGACGCGGTTGATTACGCTCGTGGTGCCGTTCCCCGCCGGCGGCGCGACCGACGTGGTCGGGCGCACCATTGCGCAGGGGCTGTCGGAACGGCTCGGCCAGCAGGTGGTCGTCGAGAACCGGGGCGGCGCCAACGGGCAGATCGGTTCGGTCGCGGTCGCGCAGGCCAGGCCCGACGGCTACACGCTGCTGATGGGCGGCGTGAATACGCAGGGCATGAATGACGTCCTCTACAAGAACCGCCGCTACGACTCGTTGAAGGATTTCACGCCGATCGCGCTGACCTCGATCATTCCGGTCGCGTTCGTCGTCCATCCGTCGCTGCCGGCCAATTCGCTTGCCGATCTCGTCAAGCTGGCGAAGGAGCAGCCGGGCAAGCTGAGCTATGGCTCATCGGGCGCGGGCGGACCGCACAACCTTGCGATGGAGCTGTTCAAGTCGATTGCCAACATCGATATCCAGCACGTTCCCTACAAGGGCGGCGCCCCGCAACTGAACGATCTCGTCGCCGGCCACATCAAGGTCGGCGCCATCGGCCTGCCGCCGGCGCTGCAGCACATCAAGCAGGGCCGGCTTCGCGCGCTCGCGCTGACCGACGGCAAGCGGACATCGTTTCTGCCCGATCTGCCGACCGTTGCGGAATCCGGCTACCCCGGCTTTGAGGTCAGCTATTGGCTCGGGCTGTTTGGGCCCGCCGGGATGCCGAAGGATGTCGTGGCGCGGCTCAACAAGGAAGTGCTCGATCTCCTGAAGCAGCCGTCGGTTCGCGAAACGCTGGCGAAACAGGGCGTCGAGATCGTCACCAGCACGCCGGAAGAACTCGGCGCGATGGTGGCTAAGGAAATCCAGCGCTGGGGCAAGGTGGTCAAGGACGCCGGGATTTCGCTGGATTAGAGCGCGGCGCGAAGGCCTCTCACTCCTCAGACAGCCTCCGCGCAAAAGCGGGAAGCGCGTCTTGCGAATAAACGCCTCCGCCGTATCGCGCGAGCCCTCTCCCCGCTTGCCCCCGGAAGGGGGGCAGTTCAGGAAAGTCCGGTTGCTTGGTTCGGATGCGCGAAGCGCGAATACAAGCGCGAATACAAAAATGGGGAAAACGTCCGCAATGGTCGTGCCATATTCGGCAAACGCTCTCCCCTTGGTGGGCGGAATCGGTCCG
>JAEWHY010000212.1 GCA_023387555.1 Pseudomonadota bacterium | reverse complement strand
CAGACCTTCACGTATTCAACTGATCTCGCCCTGTCCGGTTCTGATTTCGTAATGAAATCAAAGAGTAAGCCGCGTTACATCCGGTTTTTTCAGGTTGTATTGCGGTGTCCGAACAGGGGATGTGCTGGGTGCCGGAGCGCACGACCAGAACCAGTCGGGGCTTGATTCCTGCAGACATATTGTCGCAGCGGGTCGCTGGCGGCTGCGGTGCGGGCGCTTGGCTCTCTGGGTATGGCCTAGGTCGGCCGTTTTCGGACCACGGCGCGGCCGGCCAGGTGCGCTTTGATAACGCCGAGCCTTGCCGCGCAAACGAGGCATGCGGTCGTCCGCTCCGGTTGCATTCGACAGGTGAGATGCCGGCAGGGGCGGGCGGCGCCGGCCGGGTTCAGTTCGCTGATCGGACGGAGATTGTCAGCGCGGCGGTGCGCTCAGGGAGCCTGCATGGCAGCGCGGCGCAGTCCGGGCGGGATTGCGAACCCCGCCGCCGGCACGACCGGGGTTTGTGGTGCGATAGCGTGGAGCTGTTTCGCGCGCAGCGGGCATCGGTTCGCGTCGTGAAGACGCGCCAATGCAAAGACCTGAAGTCTGTCCGCTATCAGGAGAAGAGCGAGGCTGGGCTAGGACGCGACGCCGCTGGCCGGGACGGCGTTCATATTCGCCGAGTTGGCGATCACGTCCGCTGCAATCTCGGCGGCCTTGTTGAGCGTGTCCTGAGCGAGATGCGCGTATCTTTGCGTCGTGCGCGGCTGGGTATGCCCGAGCAGGCCCTGCACGACGTAGAGCGAGACGCCTTCATTCACCAGGAAACTCGCGAACGAGTGACGCAGGTCGTGCAGCCGCAGGTCGTCAAGGATGGCGCGCTGCTTGATCCGCGTCCACGGGAAGTGGAGGGACGGGCAGGGCCGGCCGGTCAGAGGCGAGGGGAAGATGTAGGGATTGTCGCCCTGGCGCGGGATCGAGCGCAGCAGTGCCATGGCGCGGCCGTTGAGCGCGATGGCGCGCGGCTTGCCGGTCTTGGAGATCGGCACCAGCAGGGTGCCGCGTTCCCAGTCGACATACTCCCATTTGGCGTGAGAGATCTCGTTCCGGCGTGCGCCCGTGAGCAGCAGCATCATGATGGTCAGCGCGGCGCTGCGGTTCTCGTCGACGTTGATCGAGGCGATCAGCCGCTTGGTTTCTTCGGGCGTCAGGAAGCGGTCGCGCTGGACATCCGGAGCGGTGTTCAAGCCGACGGTCGGGTTTTCGCGCACGCCGGGAATCTTCCACTTGCGCGCCAGATTGAAGATGAAGCGGAGCAGGATCAGCACCCGGTTCGTGGTGCCGCTGGCATAGCCCTTGTCGCGCATGCGCTGAACGAGGTCGGCGATCAGGTCGCCGGTGATCTCGTCGACCGGCTTCGAGCCGAGCACGGGCAGGATGTGAACGCGGAACACCGTCTCGTCGGTGCGCCAGCTTCGCTTGTAGGCCTTGACGTGCGGCAGGTAGCGATCGCGCACGAGTTCGGACAGCGTCGGGATCTCGCGCAACTCGCGCCGGCGCGCCTGCGGATCGCCGCCGAGCAGGGCCTGGGCGAGGATGATGCGCGCCTTCTTGCGGGCCTGATCGAGCGAGAGCACGTCGGCGGGACCGATCTTGTACTGCCGCTCACGGCCCCGTTCGTCGGTGTAGCGCTGGTAGAACGTCTTGCCGCCGGACCTTCTCACTTCGAGCATGAAGCCCCTCTGATCGGAATCGAAGTAGTCGATCTTGGCTTTTGCCGGATCGCACTTCGCGCTCTCCACGAGGGCTTTGGTCAGGACAACTTTGGGCATGGCACTCATAAACAGAACTTTGACGAAGCGAATGTCACAACAGATGACATTACCCCGTCAAGCTCTTGGTACTTAAAGGATATTTCTGACGACAACTATGTCGTGTGCGACGAAACGCGCGTCCAGAAACCAGACTCTTGTGTCACAAGAAGCGACATTCACGAAGAGGGGCGATGATCGGGGACAGTCAGCGCAAACGATTCTCTGTAGTGCCGAATATCGCGGCCATGAACGAGGAACGGCGCGAATTCGCTGCAAAGGTCCGGGCTGCCCGCGCGTTGCTGGGCTGGAGCCAGGCCGAACTGGGACAGCGCGTGGGAGTAACGCAACGCTCGATCAATCGATTGGAGCAGGCCGGTGTCGACGTGCGACGTTCGACAGCAGTCGCGATCGAGGGCGTTCTGCGTGATGAGGGGATCTTGTTCGAAATGGTGCCGTCAGGCGGCTTCAAGATTCTGGTTCAGCCACGACGCAAGCGGAGCGAGCGCGACTGACGGCGGTTCAGCGCGCCCGTTCGCTTGCAGCGGTAAATCAACTCGACAATGTAATCTTGTAATCTTGTATCGATGCACCTCAGAGAGGTGCATCGTCAGCGATGTCATCCTGCGTCGATGAGATCGCGCACCGCCGCGAACACCGAACGAAACATCTGCGGTGTCAGCACGCCGGTATTCGTGTTGTAACGCGAGCAGTGATAGCTGTCGAAAAGCGTAATGCGTCCGATCGCACAACGCGCACCATGACCGAATTTCACGGCAGACTTGCGCATGCCGAGTGCTGTGACCGTCGCATCATGCGCGATGCGGCCGAGCGCAACGATCGCGCGCAGCTGCTTCATCTCACCAATCGTTGTTTCGAGGAACGACCGGCAGATCTGAATCTCGGCGGGTGTCGGCTTGTTTTCCGGCGGGACGCAGCGCACCGCGTTGGTCACGCGCGCATCGACGAGCTTCAGGGAGTCGTCGACGCGTGCATTGAACCTACCTTTTGCGAAGCCGAATTCCGTGAGCGTTCCGTAAAGCAGATCGCCCGCGTAATCGCCGGTGAAGGGCCGTCCTGTCCGGTTCGCGCCCTGCAGGCCGGGCGCCAATCCAACGATCAGCAATCGCGCGGTGGCAGGCCCGAACGAGTCGACAGGCGCGTTGAACCAGCCCGGCTCGCGCGCGCGCCATTGCTCGCGGAATGCAACCAGACGCGGGCAATGGGGGCAGTCACGCCCCGGCTTGCCGCTGTCCCGGATGAAGGCTGGATTCTCAGTCCTCGAAGTCGTCGTCATCAGGGCCGATATTCGCGCGTTGCGTCGGCCGCTGCAAAAATTGCGGGGTGTGCTGACGCGGCTCGCGTTGCTCGCGTGGCTCCCGCGCCGGGCGCTCGGTCGGGTCGCGCCCGATCTTGCCCTGCAGGCTGATGATGTCGATGAACTCGTCCGCCTGCCGGCGAAGTTCGTCGGCCACCATGGGCGGTTGGGAGGACATGGTGGAGACGACCGTGACGCGAACGCCGCGGCGCTGCATGGCCTCGATCAGGCAACGGAAATCTCCATCGCCCGAGAACAGCACCATGTGGTCGATATGGCCGGCGAGCTCCATGGCATCGACCGCAAGCTCGATGTCCATATTGCCCTTGACCTTGCGGCGCCCGGTCTGGTCGACGAATTCCTTGGTCGCCTTGGTGACGACGGTATAGCCATTGTAGTCCAGCCAGTCGATCAGAGGACGAATCGACGAATATTCCTGATCCTCGATCACAGCGGTATAATAGAACGCACGCAAGAGATAGCCGCGGGACTGAAACTCACGAAGCAGGCGCTTATAGTCGATATCGAAGCCTAATGACTTCGCCGTCGCATAAAGGTTGGCGCCATCAATAAAGAGCGCAGTTTTTTCGAGGTTCGATCCCATTACCAGGTCTTGTCCTTGTTGTTGCCGGATGGCTGCGTCCAGCCATGGTTTTGCGGTGACACGGGTCTTGCGACGCGCACCGATCTCGATCGGCAAGCTTCCGCTATTCGGCCAGCCCGCCAGGAGTGTGAGAAAACGGTCCAGAATTCGGCAAAATTTGACGTCTCAAAGCACGAAACTTGACGATCTCGATCAATACACAAGAGGGGGCCGTTGTTCCGCGCGGTCGTTATCAGCGTTGGGCAAGTCGGCCAAGCGAAAAGCGTCCCGTACTCAAGCCTAATTTATTTCTTGCGATTTCGAAGGTCTGCGGCTACCAACGCGCAGAAATCCCAGTCGAAATCCCGTTACAGGAGTGACAAGCCCATGGCCCGTGTCACCGTTGAAGACTGCATCGACAAGGTTGAAAATCGTTTCGAGCTCGTGCTGCTCGCGAGCCATCGCGCGCGGATGGTGTCGTCCGGCTCCCAGATCACCGTCGATCGCGACAACGACAAGAATCCGGTGGTGGCCCTGCGCGAGATTGCCGAGACGACGATCTCGCCCGGCGATCTGAAGGAAGATCTGATTCACTCGCTGCAGAAGTATGTCGAAGTCGACGAGCCCGAGCCCGAGGCTCCGCTGATCGGCACGTCCGGCTCGGTCGATGCCGACGACACCGACGTCGCCATGGAGCACATGAGTGAGGAAGAGCTGCTGAAGGGCCTCGAAGGACTTACGCCTCCAGAGGCGCAGCCCGAGGAAGAAGAATAACGATCACGAGCCGTCGCAGAGGCTCGACAGGGCCCGGCTCGCGCCGGGCCTTTTTGCTTTGGGATCGTCGTCTGCACTTGCAGGTGCGGCAAAGCACCGTGATATGCTTCGCTGGTGTCCGGTTGTGACGTCGGTGCGGCTAGCAGCAAGCGCTCGTGCAGGCGTCGAAACAACAGGGCATCTGCAATGCAAATTTCTGCGCGGTCTGGATTTGACGTCTCTTTCGACGGGGCTCCCGGTTAACGGGCAGCCATCGAACGGAAACGTTGGATGAGCCGCGCGAGGGCCGGCGCCACCGGCCGGAGTGGATAATGTCGCGGTCGAACCCACAATTGCCCCGGATGCAGAACCAGTCGCGGACGCGGGCGCCGATGGAACTGCCAGGGGCCGACCGGCCTGCCGAACGTCATGAGAAGGCCAAAGCCGCGGCCAAGCCGCAGATGATGCGGCAGTACGAACTGGTCGAGCGGGTGCGGCGCTACAATCCCGATACCGACGAGGCGCTGCTCAACCGCGCTTATGTCTATGCCATGAAGGCGCATGGCGAGCAGAAGCGGGCCTCGGGCGACCCGTATTTCTCACATCCGCTCGAAGTCGCGGCCATCCTGACCGACCTCAAGCTCGATGACGCGACGATTGCGGCGGCGCTCCTGCATGACACCATCGAGGATACGCCGGCGACACGTGCCGAAATCGACGAATTGTTCGGTCATGAGATCGGCGTCCTGGTCGAGGGACTGACCAAGCTGAAGAAGCTCGATCTCGTCACGAAGGAAGCGAAGCAGGCAGAAAATCTTCGCAAGCTGCTGCTGGCGATCGCCGACGACGTTCGCGTTCTGCTGGTCAAGCTCGCCGACCGTCTGCACAACATGCGCACCTTGCATCATGTGCCGGTCGAGACGCGCCGCCGAATGGCGGAGGAGACGCTCGACATCTATGCACCGCTCGCCGGCCGCATGGGCATGCAGGAGATGCGCGAAGAACTCGAGGACCTGTCCTTCCGAGAGCTGTATCCCGACGCCTATATGGTCGTCACCGAGCGGTTGCTGACGCTTGGCCTGCGCAACAAGGACCTGATCATCGACATCGAGCAGCAGCTGACGCGCAAGCTGGCGGATCGCGGAATCGCGGCCAAGGTGAGGGGACGGCAGAAACGCGCCTATTCGATCTGGCGCAAGATGGAACGCAAATCGGTCGGCTTTGAGCAGTTATCGGACATCTTTGCGTTCCGTCTGATCGTGAGCACGGTCGCCGAATGCTATCAGGCAGTCGGCGTGGTCCACACCACATGGCCAGTGGTGCCGGGACGCTTTAAGGATTACATCTCGACGCCCAAGCAGAACGACTATCGCTCGATCCACACCACGGTGATCGGCCCCGGCAAGCAGCGCGTCGAACTGCAGGTGCGCACGCAGGAGATGGACGACATCGCCGAATACGGTATTGCGGCGCATGCCCTCTACAAGGATGCGACCGGCTCGCCGTCCGAAATGCTGTCGCGCGAGTCCAACGCATATGCGTGGCTGCGGCGGACCATCGAGCTGCTCTCGGAAGGCTCCAATTCGGAAGAATTCCTTGAACACACCAAGCTCGAATTGTTTCACGATCAGGTGTTCTGCTTCACGCCCAAGGGCAAGCTGATCGCGTTGCCGCGGCACGCCACGCCGATCGATTTCGCCTATGCGGTCCATACCGATGTCGGCAACATGGCGGTCGGCGCCAAGATCAACGGCAAGATCGCGCCGCTGGCGTCCGAACTGCAGAACGGCGACGAGGTCGAGATCATGACCTCGAAGGCGCAGAAGGCGCCGCCGGCGGCGTGGGAATCGATCGTGGTCACCGGCAAGGCGCGCGCCGCGATCCGGCGCGCCACCCGCGTCGCCGTTCGCGATCAGTACGCCGGGCTTGGCCGCCGCATCGTCGAGCGATTGTTTCATCGCGCGAAGAAGGATTATTCCGACGAGAAGCTGCTTGGCACATTGCCGAGGCTCGCGCGCTCGTCGATCGAAGAGGTGATGGCGGCGGTCGGACGTGGCGAGATGAAGGCCTCGGACGTCGCCCGCGCGATGTATCCGGATTACCGCGAGGAACGGGCAACCCTCACTACGCCCAAGGGCGACGGGACCTGGTTGGGGCTTCGCGGTTCGAAAGCGGTGAAGGCCAAGGTCCCGGCGGCCGAGGCCGCTGGCGCCATTCCGGTGCGCGGCATCAACAGCGATCTGCCGGTGCGGTTCGCCCCCAATGGCGGCGCGGTGCCGGGCGACCGGATCGTCGGCATTCTGGCGCCGGGCGAGGGGATCACGATCTATCCGATCCAGTCGCCGTCCCTGCAGGAATTCGAGGACCGGCCCGAACAATGGCTCGACCTGCGCTGGGACGTCGACGAGCGCGAGCCGCAGCGCTTCCCGGCCCGGATCGTCGTGGAATCGGTCAACGAACCCGGCACGCTCGCCCAGCTTGCCCAGGTGATCGCCGAGAATGACGGCAATATCGACAACGTGAACATGGCGCGCCAGTCACCCGATTTCACCACCCTGACCATCGATCTCGAGGTCTACGATCTGAAGCATCTGACCGCGATCATCGCGCAATTGCGGGCGAAGCCGGTGGTCGCGCGCGTCTCGCGCGTCAACGGTTGAGCGCGCAACGCCGGCTGGCGGCTATCCGCCCGGCGGCGCTTGAAAGATCGCGGACGGCTTGGGATACAGTTGATAGAACCGGGACACATCGAACTTGGCACAGGCACGGCATCTCAGGCTCGGGGTGAACATCGACCACGTCGCCACCATTCGGAACGCGCGGGGCGGCCGGCATCCGGACCCGGTGCGCGCGGCGAAGCTGGCGGTGGCCGCGGGCGCGGACGGGATCACCGCACATTTGCGCGAGGATCGTCGCCATATCCGCGATGATGACATTGCAAGGCTGAAGGCCGAAATCGACCGGCCGCTGAACTTCGAGATGGCCGCGACCGACGACATGATCGCGATCGCCTTGCGGACGCAGCCGCATGCGGCGTGCCTCGTTCCGGAGCGTCGGGCCGAGCGGACCACCGAAGGCGGCCTCGACGTCGTCGGCCAGCGCAGCCTGGTCGAGGATGCGGTCCG
>JAEWHY010000195.1 GCA_023387555.1 Pseudomonadota bacterium | reverse complement strand
CCCCCGCCTCGCCTCTTGATGGGTCCAGGTCCCGTCGGCGTCGATCCGCGCGTGCTGCGCGCCATGTCGATGCCGATGCTCGGCCAGTTCGATCCGGCCTTCACCGCCTACATGAACGAGATGATGGAGCTGCTGCGTCGGCTCTATCGAACTAAAAACAAATGGTCGCTTCTGATCGACGGCACCGCCCGCGCCGGCGTCGAGGCGATCCTCGTCTCGATCATCTCGCCCGGCAACAAGGTGCTGGTGCCGTCGTTCGGCCGGTTCGGTTTCCTGCTGGCTGAAATCGCAAAGCGCTGCGGCGGCGAAGTCGTCACCATCGAGCGCGACTGGGGCACGGTGTTCACCCCCGAAGAAATCGAGGCCGCGATCAAGCAGCACAGGCCGCGCGTGCTGGCGGTCGTGCATGGCGACACCTCGACCACCATGGCGCAGCCGCTCGACGCGCTTGGCGACATCTGCCGCAAATACGACGTGTTGCTCTACACCGATGCGACCGCCTCGCTCGGCGGCATGAATGTCGCGATCGATGAGTGGAAGGTCGATGCGGCGTCGTCCGGCCTGCAGAAATGCCTGTCCGGTCCGCCCGGCTCCTCGCCGATCACCATCAACGAGCGCATCGTCGAGGTGGTGAAGCGGCGCCGCCATGTCGAGGGCGGCATCCGCCCGGCCGACTTCGTCGATGGCGACGGCCCGGCAATCCAGTCGAACTATTTCGATCTCGGCATGCTGATGGATTACTGGAGCGAGCTGCGCCTCAACCATCACACCGAGGCGACCTCGATGCTGTATGCCGCGCGCGAGGCGGTGCGCATCGTGCTGGCGGAAGGGCTCGACGCCTGCTTCGCGCGTCACACGCTCGCCAGCGACGCAATCACCGTGGGGCTCACCGAGATGGGACTGGCGCTGTTCGGCGACCGGAACAACAAGATGCCGAATGTGACGGGCGTCTATATTCCGGACGGCGTCGACGGCGACGCCGTCCGCTCCATGATGCTCAACGATTTCGGCATCGAGATCGGAACCTCGTTCGGGCCGTTGCACGGCAAAATCTGGCGCATCGGCACGATGGGATATGTCTGCCGCAAGGAAAGTGTGCTGACCTGTCTCGCAGCGCTCGAAGTTTGTCTGCGGCAAGCCGGCTTCCGCGCTGGTTCTGGCACCGACGCCGCGCTCGCGGTGTATCGCGCAGCGGAAGAGCCCGCAAAAACAGCGAAAGCGTCTTAGCGATCACGCAAAAAGAAGTCGCTGCCGCGAAGACTTTGACGAACGGCGCACTGCCAATGAAATGCGGTGCGATGTTCGTCGAAGGTGGCCCGCTACAACTTGGCGATCCCGGTACCGCGTTGTGCATAGCCGCCCCGTCGTTGCCCGGAATGGGGCGACAATTTCATAAAATCGCCCTCGTGCAGCCAATTCGTCCCGTTGAAAAACATTTCGCCGGACAATTGGGAGGGACGCCCATGCCATGGCATCGACGCAAGTTTTCGCGACGTGTCTCTGCAATACTCACATGCACGATCTGCTGCGCCGCGGCGCTTGTGCTCCTGTTCACCGCGCCTTCGGCGATGAGCCAGAGTGCGCCGCCCGCAGCCGCAGCGGCTGCGCCGGATAACGGCAACCCATTCGCCCGCCTGTTCAGGCTGCCGTCGAGCAATCCGCCGCCCGCCGCCGCACCGGCAGTTGCGGCACAACAACCGCAACGCGTCCGCAAGCCGCGCGCGGCAAAAGTGCGCAAACGATCGAACCCGGTTGCCGCACAGGCAGCGCCCGCGGAGACACAACCTGCGCCGCAGCCACAGCAGGTGACCGCGGCTCCAGAACAGGTCGCGCCATCGGATTGGCCGAGTGCCGCATCCAGTGTCGGTGTCGGCGCCGCGACGATCGCACCACTCATGCTCAAGACCGTGCGCGAACAGATCGAACCCGAGCCAGAAACGCCGATCGTCTCGGAGAACGAACTCAGCGACGTCGACCGCGCTGCTGAGCCCGCACTCGCGCAAGCCCCCACACCGGAGCGCCCTGTCGGCACCGAGCCCGCGACCGCCACCGAACGCACAATCGTCACGGATGGCATCGGCACCGTCGAAACCGATCCGACGGAGCAGACCCGCGTCTTCGCCATGAACGAAACGCTCAATGCCCTGATGCAGGCGGCCTGGCTCGAGCCGATCCTTCTGATGCTCGCTGGCGCCCTCGCCGGACTCGCGGCGAGGCGGATGTTCGCCTGAGCGCTACCGCCTCAGCTTTTCAAGTTCCGGAAAGGGCTGCCAGTTCGCATTCGCGCATTGCTCCTTGCGCGCCGGCATCAGCGTATCGAGCCGCCCGGCCAGAAACGCGACCAGCCTGTCGCGGCTGCCTTCGTACTTGCCGGTGGAGTCTTTCGCGTTGAAGCGCAGGCAGACCATGTAGCGCTGGGTCGCCGGCGTCGGCGGCGAAGCGGGAATTGCACGCAGCTCCGGCTCGGCGATATAGGCCCCGCGCACGCCGGTCGGGTCGTTCAGATAGGTGCGCAGATTGGCGATGATGTCGGCCTTGTAGTTGACCGGCATCGTGTTCGGCTCGGTCGTGACCACCGCCGGCTGTTCGTGCGAGCAGGCCGCAAGGCCGATCACGATCGTGACCAGCGCCACACCGGCAATCGACCTCCGCCTCACAGAGGAAAGTGAAGGATTTTGGGTCAACGCGCCGCCTTTGCGTCCTGGATCGTGCGCCATATCCGCTCCGGCGTCGCCGGCATGTCGATATGCTCGATACCATAGGGCGAAAGCGCGTCTACAATTGCATTGATCACGGCAGCCAGCGCCCCGACCGTACCGGCCTCGCCCGCGCCCTTCACGCCGAGTGGGTTCATCGGGGTCAGCACTTCGTTGGCCTTGCAGACGAAGGCCGGGAAATGCGCGGCGCGCGGCATCGCGTAATCC
This sequence comes from Pseudomonadota bacterium, assembly GCA_023387555.1. Lineage (GTDB taxonomy): Bacteria > Pseudomonadota > Alphaproteobacteria > Rhizobiales > Xanthobacteraceae > Pseudorhodoplanes. The sequence continues at coordinate 5,358 of JAEWHY010000195.1, read as the reverse complement.
ATGAACGAGCCGGTCAGAAGCTGGCCATCCTCGTCATATCGGATGTCCTCGAACAGGATCTGACCGACTCCCTGCACCACGCCGCCATGCACCTGTCCCTTGACCAGGAGCGGATTCACCACCCGCCCGACATCGTCGACCACGACATAATTCAGGATCTGGCAGACGCCGGTATCGGGATCGATCTCGACCTCGCAGACATGGCAGCCGTTCGGGAAGGTCGCGGCCTTCGGCGCGGCCACCGTCTTTTCCGAAAAGCCGAACTGCCCGCCGAGACTCGGATCGCGCATCGTGAAGGACAGCTTCGCCACGTCCTTGATGCCGATCCGCCGGTCGGTGCCGGCGATCGCGAATTGCCCGGCCTCGAAGACAATGTCGCCGGCGTCCGCCTCGAAATGCACCGCGGCGATTGTCTTGCCGCGCTCGATCAGCCGGTCGGCGGAGATACGCAGCGAATTCGAGCCGGTAATGATCGAGCGGCTACCGAAGGTACCGATGCCGAATTCCACCACATCGGTATCGCCATAGACCACCCGCACGTCGCCAGGTTCCAGGCCAAGGAAGTCGGCAACGATCTGCGCGAAGGCGATCTCGTGCCCCTGCCCGTGCGAATGCGTCCCCATCGCGACCGTGACGCCGCCGGTCTGGTCGAACTTGATCTCGGCGCTTTCCGGAAACGGTGCGGGCGCAGGTCCGGCCGAAATCTCGATGGCATTGGCGATACCGATGCCACGCAGCTTGCCGCGCTTTTTGGCGTCCTTCCTGCGCTCGGCGAAGGTCTTCCATTCCGCGAGGTCCAGCGCATCGTCCATGTTGCGTTCGAACTCACCGGAATCGTAGGTGAACACGAACTTGGTATTGTACGGCATCTGGTCGGGCGCGATCAGGTTGCGGCGGCGCAATTCGACCGGATCGAAGCCGCATTGCTTCGCGGCCAGATCGATCACCCGCTCGATGGCATAGGTCGCCTCCGGCCGCCCGGCGCCGCGATAGGGCGACGTCGGCGGCGTATTCGAAAACACGCCCGTCACCCGCGCGTGGATATGCGGCGTGCGATAGACGCCGGCAAGCCCGCCGAGATTGTTGGTCGGGACATGCAGACCCATCGGCGAGATATAGGCGCCGATATTGGCCGTGGTCTCGATCTTCAGCGCGAGGAAATTGCCCTTCTCGTCGAGGCCGAGTGTCGTGGTGGAATAATTGTCGCGGGCGTGGAAGTCCGACAGGAAGCTCTCGCCGCGCTCGGCCGCCCAGAGCACCGGGCGCCCGGTCAGTCTGGCGCCGACCAGCGTCAGCACATATTCGGGAAACGGCGCCTCCTTCAGGCCGAAGCCGCCGCCGACATCGGGCGCCACCACGCGCACCCGGTTGCCGGAGATACGGAAGATGTCGTTGGCGAGACTCTCACGCACCGCATGCGGATTCTGCAGCCCGCAATGCAGCGTGTAGGCTTCGGTCACGAGGTCGTACTGGCCGAGCGCGGTGCGCGGCTCCATGGTCACAGCGGTGATGCGGTTGATCGGATAGGTCACGCTGACCTTGTGCTTCGCCGATGCCAGCGCCTGTTCGACCGCATCGCGGCTGCCGGCATCGAACACGAAACAGACATTGCGCGGCGATTGCGGCCACAGTTCCGCAGCACCGTCATCGGCGGCGGTGCGGGTTTGGGTGATCGCCGCCAGTGGCTCCCATTCGATCTCGATCGCCTCGGCGGCATCCTTGGCCTGGTCCAGAGTCTCGGCGAACACGGCGGCCACCGCATCGCCGACATAGAGCGCGCGGTCGCGCGACAGCACACGATACGGCGGCTCGAAATTCGGCGAACCGTCCGGGGTCTGGCGCTTGACCTTGGACTGGATGGTACCGAGCGCGGTCAGTTCGGGATGCTCGCCCGTGAGCACCAGATGCACGCCGGGCATCCTTTCCGCTGCTGCGGCGTCGATATTCACGATCCGCGCGGCGCCATGCGGTGAGCGCACCACGAACATGCGCAGCGCATCGCCCGGCGCAAGATCTGCGGTGTAACGGCCAAGGCCGCGAACCAGCCGGAGATCTTCGGTACGCGGCAGCGATTTTCCAATGAAGCGATAGTTCATTTGAGAGATTTGCGTCGTTTGCGTTCGTGGGGGGGAGCGGACCGAAGAAGACGAAGCCAGACTGGAGGATCACTTGGCAGGCGCGGTATGCAACGCGCCCTCGCCCTAGCCTAACGTGCTTCGCGCGCGCGCGTCACGCGTTCATCCCGCCGTCGGCCATGTATACGCTGGCCGTGCAGAAACTGGAGGCATCGGACGCCAGGAACAGCGCGGTTTCCGCAATCTCCTCGGGGCGCGCATGACGCCCCAGCGGGATCATGCCATTGATCATCTCGGTCGCGTCGGTGCCGATCGCATTCGAAATGCGGTGCTCGATATCGCCCTGGAACGCATTGTCGACCGGACCCGGCGCCAGCACGTTGCAGCGGATCCGGCGGGCGGCCGCCTCCTTCGCCACGACTTTCATAAGGCCGATCACCGCATGTTTCGAGGTGGCATAGCCGACGATCGCCGGCGCGGAATGCACCCCCATGATCGATGACGTGATGATGATCGAGCCGCCGTCGTTCATCAACGGCAGCCCGTATTTGCAAGCGAGGAACGAGGCCCGCACATTCACCGCCATCACCCGGTCAAACAACTCGTCCGGATAGTCGGTAACTGGCGCGATCGCCCCGCTCATCCCGGCATTGGAGAAAATGACATCGATCTTGCCGAAGCGCGACGCCGTGGCATCGAGATAGTTCCGGGTCGCATGGGCGTCGGCGACATCGGCCGCGAAGGTGTCGACACGGTCCGGCGCGGCAAAGCCCTTGGCGGCTTTCGCAAGATCGGACGGGTCACGGTCGACCAGCATCACTTTCGCGCCCTCGGCCGCGAACAGCCTGGCGCTCGCAAGCCCGATACTGCCGGCGCCGCCGGTCACCACGCAGACTTTGTCTTTCAGTTTCGGCATGACGCTTCCCCTTTTTGGTCTCTTTACCTCCCCCTGAAAGGGGGAGGTCGAATGCGCTCGCCAAGCGAGGGCATTCGGGTGGGGGTCATTTCGGCAACGCTCTTATGACCCCCTCCCCAACCCTCCCCCTTTCAGGGGGAGGGAGTCGATCGGCCCATCGGCTTCACCTCATCATCTCCGCGAGCACATCCCGCAGTTCCTCCGGACAGGTGATATGCGGGTTGTGGCTCGCATCCAGTTCGGCGTAGCGCCAGCCTTCCGTCTTGGCCCGATCGGCGAATTGCCGGAACACATCGCCCGGCGCATACCGCGTGCAATAGATGTAGCCGCGCGGTGGCAGCGGCCCGCCCGACAGCGTCAGTGTCTGCTCGAAGCATTTCATCGGCTGGGTCAGGCGACGCGGCGCCGCCCATTCCGCGTAGTTCGGCGGGGTGTCCGGCGGCATCGGATTGGACGGCACGCGCCATCCGTCGCCAGCCGCGGCGCCGGCCCGCATCTTCGCTTCGGTCTCCGGACCGACGAGCCGGAACAAACTCTCCCCGTGCCGCGGCACGAAGGCATCGAGATAGATCAGCCTCGCAATCCGTCCCCCGGCGCGATCCGCAACGCCGGTCGCGACCATGCCGCCATAGCTGTGACCGATCAGGACCACGTCGCGCAGATCCTCGAACTGCAGCACGCCGAGCACATCTTCAATATGCGTATCGAGCCCGATGCCCGGCGCGGCGAGATGCGCGCGCTCGCCAAGCCCGGTGTAGCTAGGGGTGAAAATGTCGTGCCCGGCCGCACGCAATAGCGGACGCATCTTCTGCCAGGCCCAGGCCGACGACCAGGCGCCATGCGCGACAACAATTGTGGCCACTCTTCCCCCCGATGCTCTTGCCGCTCAGCGGAAATTTCGCGACGATTGTCATCAAGCCGATGCGAAAAGCAAACCCAATCCAGTTGCCACACGCAAACGGCCGCGCTAACGAAAACAAAAAAACAATCGAGGAAGCGCCGCAATGTCTCCCCGCACCCGACCGCCGTTCCGCGCCGATCATGTCGGCAGCCTGTTGCGTCCGCCCTCGCTGCTCAAGGCGCGCGAGGCGCGTGCCCGCAACGCGATCTCCGCTGCGGAATTGCGCCGCATCGAGGACGAGGCGGTCCGCGAGGTGGTGCGGCGGCAGGAAGACATCGGCCTGAAGGCCGTGACCGACGGCGAGTTCCGCCGCCTCGACTGGTTCATGGACTTCAAATACGCGATCGGCGGCATCGAAAAGCTCACGGAACGCGTCAAGGTCCCGTTCCGCTCCGCGGCCGGCGGCGTGGATTTCGAATTCGTCGCCTATCGCGTCGGCGAACGGCTGCATCTCGACGACACGATCTTCGCGGAGGATTTCGCCTTCCTGAAATCGGTCGCGACCAGCGCAACCCCCAAGCTCACCATCCCCTCGCCGTCGATGATGCATTACCCGGCGGGCCGCGGCGTCGATCGCGATGTCTATCCCGACTGGGAGATGTTCTACGACGATCTCGCCGCGGTCTACCGCAGGCAGATCGAAGGCCTCGCGGCGCTCGGCTGCACCTATCTGCAGCTCGACGATACCTCGCTCTCCTTCCTGAACGATCCGGCGCGCCGCGCCATGCTCGGCGAAGGCGCCGAAACCCAGCACCTGCGCTACATCAAGCTGTTCAACGCTTCCGTCGCCGACCGGCCCTCCGACATGGCGATCTGCACCCATACCTGCCGCGGCAACTACAAGTCGGCCTGGATGGCGGAAGGCAGCTACGATCACGTCGCGGAAGCCCTGTTCAGCGAACTCGATGTCGATGGCTTCTTCCTGGAATATGACGACGAGCGGTCCGGCGGCTTCGAGCCTTTGCGCTTCCTGCCCAAGGGCAAGATGGTCGTGCTCGGCCTCGTCACCACCAAGTCCGGTACGCTCGAGAGCAAGGACGATCTGAAACGCCGCATCGACGCGGCTGCGAAATACGCGCCGCTCGAACAGCTCTGCCTGTCGCCGCAATGCGGCTTCGCCTCCACCTCGGACGGCAATCTGCTGACCATCGACGAACAATTCGCCAAGCTGAAGCTCGTGGTCGAGACCGCGCGCGACGTGTGGGGTGACTGATGAGCGAGCGTTTCGATGGCGTCGTGGTCGCGGGCGCCGGCCCGGTCGGGCTCGTCACTGCGCTGAAGGTCGCGCGCGCCGGCATCCCGGTGATGGTGCTGGATAGCGAGCCGGACATCATCCAGTGGCCGCGCGCCATCGTCTATCACGCGCCGACGGTGGAAATGCTCGACCGGCTCGGCCTGCTCGACGAACTGAAGGTCGCCGGGATCCTGAAGCAGGATTACCAGTTCCGCACCGTGGATGGCGAGAT
>JAEWHY010000135.1 GCA_023387555.1 Pseudomonadota bacterium | reverse complement strand
GCCTATATGGGGACCGGTCATGCTTGATCCGCGCACCGCGCTGCTGGCGGTCGAGAACCTGCAGGCCTGGTACGGCGAATCCCACATCCTGCATGGCGTCAATTTCGAGGTCTATCCGGGGGAGGTGGTCACGCTGCTCGGGCGCAACGGCGCGGGCAAGACCACGACCTTGAAGTCGATCATGGGCATTGTGGCCAAGCGCACCGGCTCGGTGCGGTTCGAGGGCCGCGAACTGATCGGCCTGCCATCGAACCGGATCGCGCACGCGGGCATCGCGCTCTGTCCCGAGGAGCGCGGCATCTTTGCCAGCCTCACGGTCGAGGAAAACCTGATGCTGCCGCCGGTGGTGAAGCCCGGCGGGCTGCCGCTGGAGCGGATCTTCGAGCTGTTCCCGAACCTGGAGGAGCGGCTCGGTTCGAGCCAGGGCACAAAGCTCTCGGGCGGCGAACAGCAGATGCTGGCGATCGCGCGAATTTTGCGCACCGGCGCCCGTCTCCTGCTGCTCGACGAGCCGACGGAGGGTCTTGCGCCGGTCATCATCCAGCAGATCGGCAACACCATCCGCGCGCTGAAGTCCCAGGGGTTCACCATTCTGCTGGTCGAGCAGAACTTCCGCTTCGCCGCGACCGTGGCGGACCGCTATTATGTGATGGAACACGGACGGGTCGTAGACAAACTGCTGAGTTCCGAGCTGGAGCAAAATCTGGCTAAGCTGCACGACTATCTGGGTGTCTAGAAACGTCGAAATACAAAAGATCCAGCCGCCAAAGGCTTACATGGAGGAATGGGAATGAAACGTCTGATGACCACCACCGCGCTGGCGGTGTTGATTGGCTGCGGATCCGCCTCCGCGCAAACCACCGTCAAGATCGGCGTGCTCACCGACATGTCGAGCCTTTATGCCGACCTTGCCGGAGCTGGCTCGGTGCTTGCCGCCCGCATGGCCGCCAATGATTTCATGGCCAACAACAAGGACATCAAGGTCGAGATCATCTCCGGCGACCATCTGAACAAGCCGGACGTCGGCTCCAACCTCGCCAACCAGTGGATCGATGTCGAGAAGGTCGACATGATCGTCGACACGCCCAATTCCGGCGTTGCCCTCGCCGTCAACGAGATCGTGCGCAACAAGAACAAGGTCTTCATCAATTCCGGCGCCGCGTCGTCGGATCTCACCGGAGCGAAATGCTCGCCCAATACCGTGCACTGGACGTACGACACCTGGATGCTCGCCAACGGCACCGGCAAGGCGATCGTCAAGACCGGCGGCAATACCTGGTTCTTCCTGACCGCGGATTACGCGTTCGGTCATGCGCTCGAGCGCGACACCTCCGCGGTGGTCGAAGCCAATGGCGGCAAGGTGGTCGGCAAGGTGCGTCACCCGATCAACACGCAGGACTTCTCGTCCTTCCTGCTGCAGGCGCAAAGCTCGAAGGCCAAGGTGATCGGTCTCGCCAATGCCGGCGGCGACACCATCAACTCGGTGAAGCAGGCGGCCGAATTCGGCATCACGTCCGGCGGCCAGAGTCTGGCGGGTCTCCTGATCTTCGCGAGCGACGTGATGTCGCTCGGACTGAAGACCGCCGGCGGCCTGACGCTCACCGCGACCTGGTACTGGGACCAGACCGACAGCAACCGCGAATGGACCAAGCGCTGGCAGAAGGAGCGCAACGCCTCCGGCAAGATCCCGACCATGGTGCAGGCCGGCGTCTATGCCGGTACGCTGCATTACCTCAAGGCGGTGGCGGCGCTGAAGAGCGGCGCTGACGGCAAGGCGGTGGTCGCGAAGATGAAGGAAATTCCGACCGACGATCCGCTGTTCGGCAAGGGCACGATCCGCGCCGATGGACGCAAGATCCACGATGCCTTCCTCTACGAAGTGAAGACCGAGAAGGAATCGAAGGGGCCCGGCGACATCTACAAGGTGCGCGCCACGATCCCGGCGGCCGAAGCCTTCCGTCCGCTCAAGGACGGTGGCTGCCCGCTGGTCAGCGGCTGATGTTTTCTTTCCCTCCCCCTGAAAAGGGGGAGGGCGGCGAGCGTATGCGAGCCGGGTGGGGGTCTTGTTCGTGCTGAAATGTGACCCCCGCCCGATTTGCTTCGTTTCACTCGCAAATCGACCTCCCCCTTCCAGGGGGAGGTAAGACCGCGGGCGGGTGCTACCTTCATGTTCGAAATCTTCGGCATTCCATCGCAGGCCCTGTTCGGCCAGCTCCTGATCGGGCTGATCAACGGCTCGTTCTATGCCGTGCTCAGTCTCGGCCTTGCCGTGATTTTCGGCATGCTCAATATCATCAATTTCTCGCACGGCGCCCAGTACATGATGGGCGCGTTCTGCGCATTCTTCCTGCTGCAATATGCCGGCCTGAGCTACTGGGCGGCGCTGGTCATCGTTCCGATCGTGATCGGCCTGTTCGGCATCGTGATCGAGCGCACGATGCTGCAATGGCTCTACAAGCTCGACCACCTCTATGGGCTACTGCTGACCTTCGGCCTCGCGCTGATCATCGAGGGGGTGTTCCGCAATTTCTTCGGCGCGTCGGGCCTGCCCTATGCGGTGCCGGAATCGCTGCGTGGCGGCATCAATCTCGGCTTCATGTTCCTGCCGATCTACCGCGCCTGGGTGGTATGCCTGTCGCTCGTGATCTGCCTGATCACCTGGTACATGATCGAGCGCACCAAGCTCGGCGCCTATCTGCGCGCGGCGACCGAAAATCCGGTGCTGGTGCGCTCGTTCGGGGTCAACGTGCCGCGCATGATCACGCTGACCTACGGCTTCGGCGTCGGGCTCGCAGCGCTCGCAGGCGTGATGGCCGCGCCGATCTACAACGTCTCGCCGCAGATGGGTGCGGACCTGATCATCGTGGTATTCGCCGTGGTGGTGATCGGCGGCATGGGATCGATCATGGGCGCGATCGTCACCGGTTTCGGGCTCGGCGTGATCGAAGGACTGACCAAGGTGTTTTTTCCGGAAGCCTCCAACACCGTGATCTTCGTCATCATGGCGATCGTGTTGCTGGTCCGGCCCGCCGGCCTGTTCGGACGGAGGGCCTGATATGGCTCAGGACGTGGCGCATAATCAGGTGCAGGCCGGGTCGGCTGCGGAGAGCGGTCGTGGCTATGC
>JAEWHY010000254.1 GCA_023387555.1 Pseudomonadota bacterium | reverse complement strand
CCGAAATACCGGTTCAGGATGTTGCGATAGATCGCGGTCAGTTCGACCAGCTCCGACACCGGCACGCGCTCGTCGATGGCATGCATGGTCTGGCCGACCAGGCCGAATTCCACGACCGAACAGTAGTTCTTGATGAAGCGCGCGTCCGAGGTGCCGCCGGTGGTGGAGAGCACCGGCTTGCGGCCGGTCACTTCCTCCACGGCGTCGGCGACCGCATTGGTGAAGGGGCCGGGCTCGACCACGAAGACGTCGGCATTGGACGGCTCCCATTCGAACGAGAACCGGATCCTGCCATCCGCTGCCGCAATCGCGCGCTTCTCGATCAGCGCCTTCAGCGATTCCTGATTGTGCAGGTCGTTGAAGCGAATGTTGAACCGCGCGCGGGCCTCGCCCGGAATGAGATTGACCGTGGGATTGCCAACATCGACCGAGGTGAATTCGAGGTTCGAGGGGTCGAACAGCTTCGAGCCATGGTCGAGCGGCTCTCCTTTAAGCGCGGCGATCAGGGCGACGAGGCCGGTCACCGGATTGTCGGCGCGTTCGGGATAGGCGACATGACCCTGCTTGCCGTGCACGATCAGCGTGCCGTTCAGCGAACCGCGGCGGCCGATCTTGATGGTGTCGCCGAGGATTTCGCGGTTGCTCGGCTCGCCGAGAATGCAATGGTTGAATTTCTCGCCGTGCTTGTGCGCCCAGTCGAGCAGCTTCGGCGTGCCGTTGATCGCAACGCTCTCCTCGTCGCCGGTGATCAGGAACGAGATCGAGCCCTGACCGTCTTTTTGCGGCTTGCCGCCATTGTCTGCGAGATAATCGAGCGTGGCGGCGATGCAGGCGGCGATGCCGCCCTTCATGTCGACCGCGCCGCGGCCATAGAGGATGCCGTCCGCGATCGCGCCGGCGAACGGCGGATGGGTCCAGGCTTTTTCGTTGCCGGGCGGCACCACGTCGGTGTGCCCCGCGAACATCAGGTGCGGCGCGCCGGTGCCGATCCGCGCGTAGAAATTCTCCACGTCCGGGGTGCCGGCCTCCGAAAAGGTCATGCGGTGGGTGGTGAATCCCGCGGCCTTCAGGATGGTCTCCAGATAGGCGAGGGCGCCGCCTTCCGCGGGTGTCACGGAGGGGCAGCGCAACAGGCTCTGGGCGATGGCTATGGGATCAGTGGTCATCAGTGTTTCTTTTCGATGCCGGCCTGCTTTAGCACAAGTGTTAGTGTAGTCGCCGCCGGCCACGGTCAGGGCGCGGGCGAAGCGGCTTTTGACAGCGGGTCGGGCCCATATTCGTTGTCACCGTCGGTGCCGCGCAGGAACCCGAGTTCGATCAGGCCCCACAGGCTCAGGGCTGCGGCGACAAGGACCAGCAACCACGACAACGCACTGCCGTCCGTCAACGTGTCGCTCAGCCGGGCGAGGGCGCCCGGCGCCCACAGGAAGAGCAGGACCCACCAGGCCGACTTGTTGCGGTCGTGCAGCGGCTTGATGGCGACCAGAAAGCCGACAATGACGCCGCCCAGAACGAGGGGAAAACCGAACTGGGAATTGCCGGTGGCAAGGTACAGTCCGAGTGCCGCCGCCACGCAGGCGAAAACGCAGACTATGCCCAGCCAGAACTGCCACCGCGGGATGCGGCCGTTGGGGGAGAACAACAGCTTTGTGAAGTTCATGTCGCGCCCCCGCGGATCAGATCCACGCATATAAGTCTTCAGAGGCCAAGCCCTCAGGGGCGCGACACCGGTTCAGTCGCGCAGCAGTTCGTTGATCGAGGTCTTGGAGCGCGTCTTCTCGTCGACGCGCTTGACGATCACCGCGCAATAGAGGTTCGGGCCGGGCTGGCCGTTCGCCAGCGGCTTGCCGGGCAGGGTGCCGGGCACCACCACGGAATAGGCCGGCACTTCGCCGCGGAAGGTTTCGCCGGTGGTGCGGTCGATGATGGTGGTCGAGGCGCCGAGATAGACGCCCATCGACAGCACCGAGCCCTCGCGCACCACGACGCCTTCGGCGACTTCCGAGCGCGCGCCGATGAAGCAATTGTCCTCGATGATGACCGGGCCGGCCTGCAGCGGTTCGAGCACGCCGCCGATGCCGGCGCCGCCCGAGATGTGACAGTTCTTGCCGATCTGCGCGCAGGAGCCGACCGTTGCCCAGGTATCGACCATGGTGCCGGAATCGACATAGGCGCCGAGATTGACGAAGGACGGCATCAGCACCACGCCGGGCGCGATGTACGCCGACTTGCGGACCACGCAGTTGGGCACCGCACGGAAGCCGGCGTCCTTGAATCTGTCGGCGGTCCAGCCGTCGAATTTCGACGGCACCTTGTCCCACCACACCGAGGCGCCGGGGCCGTTGCCGATCACGCTCATGTCGTTCAGCCGGAAGGAGAGCAGCACCGCCTTCTTCAGCCACTGATGGACCTGCCACTTGCCGTCGGCGGCCTTTTCGGCGACGCGCGCCGCACCCGAATCGAGCAGCGCCAGCGCCTGTTCGACCGCCTCGCGCACCTCCCCGGTGGTGGCCGGCGAAATGCCGTCGCGCTTTTCGAAGGCGTCGTCGATCGTCTGAGCAAGTTTCTCGTGAGCCATGTCGGTCCCCGTCCCCCTTGAGCGCCGCTGTGTGGCGCGAGGCGGCCCACGATGTCAATGGCGGGCGGACCGGCCGCGGCATCCGGCCCCGCGCAACAGGCCAGCGCGCATTGATCTTGCGCAACATGCGACGCGGGCGCGGGCCCTATGCAGGCTCTTAGTCATTCACCATTGCAGTACCGCGCTCATTTTGGCAGCTTAGCCCCACAACAGGAAACTGGCCGCGCCTGCGGTACATCGGGAGGATGTAGAGAATGCCAATGAAGCAGTTTGTGACAGGATTGACCCGGCGCGCCTTGCTGCCGGCCGCTTTGGCGCTGGCTCTCGGCGCCGGCGCGGCCACCGCGCAGCAGCAGCAGCCGATCGAGCTGAAGCTCGCCTATTACGTGGGCGACCAGCACGCGATGTCGCAATGGCTGATCAAATGGGCCGAGAAGCTGGAGAAGGACTCCGGCGGACGGCTGGTGTTCAAGCGTTTCCCCGGCGCGCAGATGGGGCCGGTCCCGCAGCATTATGACTTCGCTCGCACCGGACAGGCCGATATCTCCTGGTTCCTGCATGGCGCGACGCCCGGCCGCTTCCCGCTGACCGGCATCATTCAGGTGCCCTATATGGTCGGCAGCGCCGAGATCGGGACCAAGGTGCTCAACGATCCCGAGTTGCGCTCGAAATATCTCGATGCCGAGCACAAGGGCGTAAAGCTGCTGCTACTGTTCACGCATCAGCCCGGCAACATCCACACCACCAAGAAGCCGATCAAGGCCGTGGACGACATCAAAGGCCTGCGCCTGCGCTTCGCCTCGCCTGAAATCCGCGACTTCATCGCCGCGCTCGGCGGCTCGCCGGTCGGCGTCGCACCGACCGAGCAGGTCGAGCAGATGCAGAAGGGCACGCTCGACGGCGTGGTGATCGACTACGGCGGCGCCGGCATCGCCTTCAAGATGGGCGGCACGGTGAAGCACACGTCCGAAATGTACTCCTATGTCGCGAGCTTCGGTCTGGCGATGAATGAGGACACCTGGAAGAAGCTGCCGCCGGATCTGCAGCAGCTCATCGCCAAGTCGCTGGTTGGCGTCGAGAAGGAAATCGGCCAGGCCTGGGACGGGCTCGACGCGCCCGGCAAGAAGGCGCTGATCGACGGCGGCGGCGAGGCGATCAAGCTGTCGCCCGAGGAGAACGCCAAGTTCCGCAAGATCGGTGCCGATGTTGCCGCGGCGAAGGTCAAGGAGCTGGATGGCAAGGGTCTGCCCGCCAGCGCCGTCCACGGCCTGATGAAGTCGCTGTCGGAGAAGCACGCGAAGGACTCGCGGAATTTCTGGAACTGAAGCCTTGCCTGACTCACGGACCTGCTCCCTCCCCCTGCAAGGGGGAGGGTCGGGGAGGGGGTCGATGTTGAACGCTGTAATGGC
>JAEWHY010000066.1 GCA_023387555.1 Pseudomonadota bacterium | reverse complement strand
CGTCGCCCCCATGAGGAATGTCGCATGGGTCGAGGTCCAGCCTTTCCATCAGATGGGCGCCTTCAAATGGACGGCGATGAACCTGCCGTACATCCACGAGAATACACCCCGCCCGACGCCTGAATTGATCGGCCGCGTGATCGGGCAGTTCCGATCCGCGGGATGCAACGTGCGCTGAATGCGAGAATGTCCTCTGAGCTGGAGACACTGCCATGTTGGACTTTGCCCGCGACCTTCTCGGGACGCAGCCGATCCTCGCGATCTTCCTTGCGGTCGGAGTTGGCTATCTGGTCGGGCAGATCAACCTCGGCGGCTTTTCGCTAGGCGTCGGCGCGGTTCTCTTTGTCGGCTTGGCGATCGGCGCGTTTTCGCCGAAGGCCAATATCGTCGGACCCATCGGCCTCACCGGCCTGATCATGTTTCTTTACGGCATCGGCATCCTCTACGGCCGGCAATTCTTCGAGGGCATGCTCGGCGCACAGGGGCTGAAGTACAATTTTCTCGCCCTGGTCGCGGTTGTCGCCGGCCTTCTGGTCGCGCTCGGTCTTGGCCATGTCTATGGCATCAAGATCGGCCATACGCTCGGCATGTTCGCGGGCTCGATGACCAGCACGGCGACATTGCAGGCCGCGCTCGAGGTCATGAAGAACGGTGATCCGTCGGTCGGATACTCGATTGCGTATCCGTTCGGCGTGATTGGTCCGATCCTGTGCATCTATTTCATGACCCGGCAGGTCAAACCGAAATTCCCGCCGAAGGCGCAACGGTTTCACATGGGTGAGATTACGCTGGGAAGCGCTGCTTCGGGTCAGACCCTTGGCAGTGTCTCGGCCGAGCTGCCTGCCGGCGTTCACGTCACGATGGTGCGCCTCAAGCAGGAAAACGTGTTGCCGATGGATGATCTCGTCCTGTCGGAAACGGACGCCCTGCTGGTGGTGGCCGATACCGAGGAAGGCTTGTCGCAAGCGGCCGCGAAGTTCGGGAAGCTTGAGCCCGGCCGGCTCGTCCAGGATCGGGCTGCGCTCGACTATATTCGCGTGTTCGTCGGCAAGGCGGCGATGGTCGGAATCCCATTGTCGCGATTGCCGCTGCCGGGCGGCGCCAGGCTGCTGCATGTCCGCCGCTACGACGCCGACATCGTCCCAAGTCCCGATCTGATGCTCGAGTTTGGCGATCGCGTCGGCGTGCTGGTGCCGCCGGACCGCAAGCAGGAGGTGCGCAACGTCTTCGGCGACAGCGTGAAGGCGGCGGCCGAGTTCAGCTATGTCTCGCTCGGCGTCGGGATGGTGCTGGGCATTCTGCTCGGGCTCGTTCCGATCCCGATCCCCGGCGTCGGCTCCGTCACGCTCGGCATCGGCGGCGGTCCGCTGATTGTCGCGCTCATTCTCGGCCGGTTGCGCCGCACCGGGCCGATGCTGTGGACGATGCCGCTGCCAGCCAACATCGTGCTGCGCAATTACGGGCTCGCGATCTTCCTCGCCGCCGTCGGCATCAATGCCGGCCAACCGTTCGTGCGCACGGTGACGGAATCCGGCTTCACCTTGTTCTTCATCGGCATGGCGGTGCTGCTCACCACGGTCCTGATCGTGTTGATCGTCGGCTATTACCTGATGAAGATCCCCTACGACGACCTTGTCGGCGTGGCTTCGGGAGCGACCGGAAATCCGTCGATTCTCGTCTATTCGACACGGATGGCGCCGACCGAGCGTCCCGACATCGGTTACGCCATGATCTTCCCGTCGGCGACGATCCTGAAGGTGATCGCGGTGCAGATCGTCGGATTGTTGATGATCGGTGGAGGCTAGGCCGGGCAGGGCCATGAACGAACGAGCGCCACCACAGCCCGTCAGCATCGAGACCATCCTGCCGTCCGCCATGGCGCAACGTGCCGAGGCGGGCGGCATTGCGCGTGCTGCGATGGATCCGCTTGCGGTGTTCGTTCTGAGCATTCTTGCAGGCGCCTTCATTGCCTTCGGCGCGGTGTTTGCGACGACCGTAGGCGCTGCCGGCTTTCCGGTCGAACCCGGCGCCGCCGCGCCCCTGCCTTACGGCGTCATGCGATTGTTGACCGGCCTGGTGTTTTGCACCGGTCTCATTCTCGTGATCGTCGCCGGGGCCGAACTGTTTACCGGCAACAACATGCTGGTCATGGCCTGGGCGAGCGGCAAGGTGACCACCCGCGCGGTGGCCCTGAACTGGCTGATCGTTTTCTGCGGAAACTTTCTCGGCGCCATCGCGACGGCGGCGCTGGTGTTTCTTTCGGCTCAATATAGCTTCGGCGGCGGCGCTGTCGGCCTGAACGCACTCATCATCGCCAACGGCAAAACCTCGCTGGCATTCGTGCCGGCCTTCGTGCTCGGCATCCTGTGCAACGCGCTGGTCTGCCTGGCGGTCTGGATGTGCTATGGTGCGCGCACCACGATTGATCGGGTCGTGACTGTCATCCCGCCGATAAGCGCCTTTGTCGCTGCGGGTTTCGAGCACAGCATAGCGAATATCTATTTCATCCCTGCCGGCCTCTTCATCAAGATGGCTGCGCCGGAGTCGTTCTGGGCTTCGATCGGAAAGTCACCGGCCGACTTTCCGGCCATCACCTGGGACAATTTCATCTTCGCCAACCTGATACCGGTCACGGCCGGGAACATCGTTGGCGGTTCGGTGCTGGTGGCTGCGGTCTATTGGTTTGTCTATCTGCGAAAGAAGCCACCGGCCTGAGCCGTCAGGCAGTGAGGCAGCAATGCAACCGAGCGGCACCGGGACTCGCCGCGGTAAAGTGAATCCATGGGGATGGCTCTCCGGCTATCGCGCGGCATGGCTGCCGCATGACATCGTGGCCGGGGTCACGCTCGCGGCCTATGCGATCCCGGTGTCACTCGCCTACGCCGCGCTCGCGGGCCTGCCGCCGCAGGTCGGCATCTACGGCTATCTGCTGGGCGGCATCGGTTACGCGCTGCTTGGTTCGTCGCGCCAGCTCGCGGTGGGGCCGACGTCCGCGATCTCGCTGATGATCGCGGGAAGCGTCGGCGCCATGGCCGACGGCGATATGCAGCGCTATGCGCAGATCGCAAGCCTCGCGGCCTTCACCGTCGCCGTGCTGAGTGTCCTGTCATGGCTGCTCCGTCTCAGCGTCATCGCGCTGCTGATCAGCGATTCGATTCTGGTCGGGTTCAAGATCGGCGCCGGTCTGACCATCGGCCTGACGCAGCTTCCCGGCCTGATCGGCGTGCCCGGAGGAGGGCACAACTTCCTCGAACGGCTTTCTGTGCTGGCCGGACAGCTCGGCGAGGCACAGCTTCCGGTTCTGGCCATTGGATTCGCCGCCATCGTGCTCCTGCTGCTCGGTGAGAGATGGTTCCCAGGCCGTCCGGTGGCGCTTGGGGTGGTCGTGCTTGCCATCCTGATCGCGAGCCTGCTCGGCCTGTCGGCAAAGGGCGTGCCGGTCACCGGCGAAATTCCGTCAGGATTGCCCAATCTCTCCCTGCCGGAGCTTCGATTGCGCGATGTCGAAGGAATTTTTCCGCTCGCTGCGGGATGCCTGCTGCTGGCCTATGTCGAAGGCGTCTCGGCTGGCCGGACGTTCGCGGCCAAGCACGGCTATCCGCTCGACATGCGGCAGGAGTTTCTCGGCATCGGAGCTGCCAACCTCGCGACCGCGCTCGGGCACGGCTATCCGGTCGCTGGCGGACTGTCGCAGTCGGCTGTCAACGACAAGGCTGGCGCGCGGTCGCCGCTGGCATTGATCTTTGCCTCGATCACGCTGGCCCTCTGCCTTCTGTTCCTGACCGGCCTGCTCGCGAACCTGCCGAAAGCCGTTTTGTCGGCCATCGTACTGACCGCAATCCTCGGCTTGTTCGACTTTCGCGCACTGGCGCACATGTGGCGCGTCAGCCGCATCGATTTCTATGCTGCAACGATTGCGCTCGTTGCCGTGCTGCTGCTGGGCATCCTGCAGGGCATTTTGTTGGCCGCCTTCGCCTGTGTTGCGTTGCTGCTGATGCGGGTATCTCGTCCGCACGTGGCCTTTCTCGGTCGCATTCCGGGCTCCAGGGCTTACTCCGATATGGAACGGCATCCGGATAATGACGCATTAAGAAACGTGATTGCGGTCCGGCCGGAAGCATCCCTCATTTATGTCAATGCTGCGGCCGTGCTCGATACGATCCGGACCCGGCTGGCGCGCCACGACTTGTCGGATCTGCGCATGCTGATCTGCGATCTTTCGGCGTCGCCGTTCATCGATCTGGCTGGTTCGCGGATGCTGCATGAACTGTACGCGGAACTTGCCCAACATGGCATCGCGATGCGGATCGTCGGCGCGCATAGCTATGTGCGCGATTTTTTGAGGGCCGACGGCATCGGCGACAAGGTCGGAGGCCTTGATCGTGCCGTTACGATCCACGATCTGATCGGGAGCGCCGAAAGCGAAGGTTTGTCAACGCGTCCCGACGGGCGCCGGAATACGGCGGCCGGGCCGGAGCGATCCTGAATTCCGACACTACACCTAAGTACAGTACCGCCGAATGGATCGCCATGGTCCGCTAGGGCGTCCGAGACCAGGCAGCGGAACCGGCCGCTTCGTGCTTTAGTCGCGACCACGCGCGTGCAGGCGTGGAGGAGTACAGGTATGACATCCGTTCCGTCCGGTCCCGAGCAGGCGCCTTCGCCGATGCTCGATTGGTTCACCGCAGCGAGCGAATACGCGACCGATGCAGCGCAGCGCTCGCTCCTGTTCCTCGACGTGATGCGGCAACGCGGCAATTCCTATCGCGAGCATGCCGCCGAACGTGCCCCGCATGTTCTCGAGTTCGATTGCGAACTCATCATGGACGGCCGCAATCTCGATCGCCCGGCGAATTACGCCTTGGTGCGCATCGTCCCGCCGGCCGATGTCCAGATCAGCCAGACCGCCCGGCCTTTCGTCATCGTCGATCCCCGTGCCGGCCACGGGCCCGGCATCGGCGGGTTCAAGGCGGACAGCGAGATCGGCATGGCGATGCGTGCCGGTCACCCCTGCTATTTCATCGGCTTCCTGCCGGAGCCTGTGCCCGGCCAGACCCTCATGGACGTCGCGCGCGCCGAGGCCGCGTTTCTCGCCGAGGTGATCAAGCGTCATCCGCAGGCCGACGGCAAACCCTGCGTCATCGGCAATTGCCAGGCCGGCTGGGCGGTGATGATGCTGGCGGCGATCCGGCCTGAACTGTTCGGTCCGATCATCGTTGCGGGCTCTCCGCTGTCTTATTGGGATGGCGTGCGCGGCAAATATCCGATGCGCTACACCGGCGGGCTGCTCGGCGGAAGCTGGCTCACGGCGCTCACCAGCGATCTCGGCGGCGGCAAGTTCGACGGCGCAAACCTTGTTCAGAATTTCGAGAACCAGAATCCGGCGAACACATACTGGACCAAGCAATACAATCTCTACGCAAAGGTCGACACCGAGGCCGAGCGCTATCTCGGCTTCGAACGCTGGTGGGGCGGCCACGTCAATCTGAACGCCGAGGAAATTCAGTTCATCGTCGACGAGTTGTTCATTGGCAACAAGCTCGCTGCCGGCGAGATCAAGACTGCGGATGGTGCCGCGATCGACCTCCGCAGCATCCGCTCGCCGATCGTGGTGTTCTGCTCCAAGGGCGACAACATCACGCCGCCGCCACAGGCGCTCGGCTGGATACTGGACCTCTACGACAACGTCGACCAGATCCGGGCCTACGGCCAGACCATCGTCTATACCGTGCACGACGAAATCGGCCACCTCGGCATTTTCGTCTCCGCGGGTGTCGCCCGAAAGCAATACAGCGAGTTTTCCGACAATATCGACCTGATCGATACCCTGCCGCCGGGGCTTTACGAGGCGACCTTCACCAGGCGATCGCCGGACGCGTCGGGCTCTGATCTCGTTAGCGGGGATTGGGTGATGCGCTGCGAGACCCGCACCCTCGACGATATCCGCGCGCTTGGCGGCAATGACGCCGAGGACGAACGCCGTTTTGCGACCGCGGCGCGCATGTCCGAGATCAATCTCGCGCTTTATCGCGCCTATGCTCAGCCCTTCGTGCGCTCGTTCGCCAATCCTGTCGTCGCGGAGTGGATGCGGCAATACCATCCGCTGCGTCTGCAATACGAGATGTTCTCGGATGCCAATCCGCTCATGGCTTCGGTCCACGCCGCGGCCGAGCGGGTCCGCGCCGAGCGCAAGCCGGTGGCCGGCAACAACGCCTTCCTGGCAATGCAGGAAAAGGTGTCGCAGCAGATCGTGAAAGGCTTCGATGCCTGGCGCGATGCGCTCGAGAAGATGTCCGAGGCGACGTTCCTCGCGGTCTACGGCTCTCCGGCTCTGCAGGCGGCGTGCGGCATCGATTCGCAGAATGGCGAGCGCTCGCTGCGCAAGGCGCCGAAAAACCCGTTGTATCGACAGCTCGTGGAGAAGCGGATCGCCGAACTTCGCGAACAGATCGGGCACGGCGGTTTGCGCGAGGCCATGGTGCGTGCAGCGCTCTATATCGGAACGGCGCGGAAGGCGGCGGACGAGCGCAGTTTCGAAACCATTCGCCGAATGCGGCTGGCCTCGACCGATCATCAGAAGTTGACACTCGCTCAGTTCAAGCAATTGGTCCGCGAGCAATTCTTCATGTTGCTGATCGATGAAGAGGCCGCGCTCGCGGCCATACCGTCTCTCCTGCCGCAGGATGCGAACGAGCGAAAGACCGCGCTCGCCGCGATCCAGGAGGTCGTGTCCGCCGCTGGAGCCCTGACCGGAGAGGCGGCCGCAAGAATGCAGCGCATCGTCGGTCTTTTCGAGAGCGGGAAAGCGCCTCCCGAGACGGCGCAGACGCGCAGGCAGTCAAATTCCTGAAGGTCATTATCGCGAGGCATGCCATGGCGAGTACCGAGGCGGTTCTATCCGAGGTGAGGCCGCACGCAAAATATGACCGGCTGATCGCACGCGCCCAGACGGTTCCGGCA
>JAEWHY010000064.1 GCA_023387555.1 Pseudomonadota bacterium | reverse complement strand
GTGTTGCCGAGCAGGACATACTCGCCGACGCCGAGCACCGCGACGATCTGGGTGTGGCCGCCCGAGGCGAGGAACAGGCAATACGGAAAGTCCACGCCGTCGGTCAGCCGGGCGGTGAGGGCATGCGCCTCCAGATGATTGACCGCGATCAATGGCGCGCGATGCACGAGACCGATTGCTTTCGCGGTGGTCAGGCCGACGATCACGCCGCCGATCAGGCCCGGCCCGGCTGCTGCCGCGATGCCGTCGAGCGCGGCATATTCGCACTGCGCCTCAGCCATCGCCTGCGCGATCAAGAGATCCAGCACCTCGACGTGGGCGCGTGCAGCAATCTCCGGTACAACCCCGCCGAAAGCGGCATGTTCTTCGGTCTGCGACAGCACGACGTTCGACAAAATTCGTCCGCGCCCGGCCGGATCGCGCTCGACGATCGCAGCCGCGGTTTCATCGCATGTCGTTTCGATGCCCAGCACGATCATCGGCTTGCAATCCCCGCCGGGACGCTGCCCTATGGCAGGCGACAGTGTCCGGGCGGCGCCCGGCGTAGCATTGTGAGGTTTGATGGCGCAATCGGCTTCTTTCGCGCACCTGTTGCGGATCGGAACGCGCGGCTCTCCGCTGGCGCTGGCGCAGGCGAATACCGTGCGCGCCCGGCTGGCTGCGGCGCATGGCTGCAGGCCGGACGATATTGCGATCCATGTCATCAAGACCACCGGCGACCGCATCCTCGACCGGCCGCTCTCGGAAGCCGGCGGCAAGGGCCTGTTCACCAAGGAGCTCGAGGAATCCTTGCTGGCGAACGAGATCGACATCGCGGTGCATTCCTCGAAGGACATGCCGACGGTGCTGCCCGCGGGTCTGGCGCTGGTCGCCTATCTCGAACGCGAGGATGTGCGCGACGTCTTCATCAGCCGCAAGGTTGCAAGCTTGATGGACCTGCCGGCGGGCGCGCTGGTTGGCAGCGCGTCGCTGCGACGTCAGGCGCTGGTCAAGCGGCTGCGGCCCGATCTGCGTGTCGGCACCTTCCGTGGCAACGTGCACACGCGGCTGCGCAAGCTCGAAGAAGGCGAGGCTGACGCCACGCTTCTCGCGCTCGCCGGACTGAAGCGGCTCGGCATGGAAGCCGAGGCCACTGCGATCCTGCCGCTCGACGCCTTTCCACCGGCGATCGGGCAGGGCGCCATCGGCATCGAAGCGCGGCTGGACGATGCGCGCACGCTCGATCTTCTCGCGCCGATCGCGCACCGCGACACCAGGATCGCGCTGGAAACCGAACGCGCCTTCCTTGCCGCGCTCGATGGCTCGTGCCGCACACCGATTGCCGGATTGGCAACCGTTGATGGCGATGCGTTGCGCTTTCACGGGATGATTCTGCGGCCTGACGGCAGCGAGGTGTTCGAGACAGCACGGCAGGGCGCGGTGACAGACGCGGAGCGGCTCGGCGCCGATGCCGGCGACGAATTGAAACGTCGCGGTGGCCCGGATTTCTTCGCGGTCGGATGATGCGGCTGCTGTTGACGCGACCCCTGCTGGAAGCGGAGCGAACCGCAACGGCGCTGCGCGCGATGGGACACGAGCCGGTCATTGCGCCGGTGCTCACGATCGAGACGATTGCCGATGCGCCAATTGGCGCGGGTCCCTACGCTGCCGTCCTGATGACCAGCGGCAACGCGGCGCGCGCGATCGCGGATCATCCCCGCCTTGCCTCGCTGCTCGCACTCGAGTGCTTTGCGGTCGGTGGACCGACCGCAGCCGCGGCGCGGCAGGCCGGATTCGCCAACGTCCATGTCGCGGGTGGCGATGGCGAGGATCTCGCAAGGCTTGTCGGCGAGCAACTGCGCGTGCGCGACCGGCCGCTGCTTTACCTGGCGGGCAACGATCGCGCCCGCGATATGGCGGCCGAACTCGCGCCGCACGGCCTGACCCTGGAACTTTCGGTTGTGTATCGGGCCGTAGCCACGCACCGCTTTCCAGCCGACATCGAGTCCGCCTTGCGGGCGGGCGCCATCGACGGGGTGATGCATTATTCGTGGCGCAGCACCGCGATTTTTGTCGATTGCGTCCGGAAAGCCGATGCCGAGGCGCAGGCCGCGCGCCTCATGCATTTCTGCCTCTCGGCCCGCGCATCGGAACCGCTCGCCGGGATTAACGCCAAATCCATTGTTGTCGCCCAGAACCGGGATGATGCGGCGATGCTGGCGCTGGTTACCGCATCCTAACGTCAAGTTGCCGCAATGCGGCATCCCTAGTATCCAGAGTCCCGGGGGTGCCCTCGGATTTCCGGTTCGCCCGTCTCGTCCGGGTCAGACCGCTGTGAAGGACGACAAGAAATGGCACAGGAAAAAGACGACCCCAAGAAACCGTCCGGCGAAGCGGTGGACCGCAACAAGCGGCCGACCACGATCGACCTGAAGGCAACCGAGATCAGACCGGAACCCGCGCCCAAGAGCGAGCAATCCAAGACCGAGCAATCCAAGACCGGGCAGCCGGCGCCGGCGTCACAGCGCCCCGAAAGCGCCGCCGGATCGGTACCAAAGGTCGCACCCCGCACCGAGCCCGACAAAAACGCGAAGCCGGCATTCGAAAGCGCGGCTGGGTCTGATCCCAAAGGTACTGACAAGGGAGCCAAGGGTGCCTCCGGCGAGACCGGCGGCACCGGGGGGCCAACGCCGCCGCGCGGCGGCAACGGCGGCAGTGGCGGTAACGGCGGTGCGCAGGCTCCTTCGTCGAAAGGTTCGATCTGGCCGCTGATCGGCGTCGCGGCCGCCGCCGCCATTGTGTTCTTTGTGATCGGCCTCGGTGCCGCGCAATGGCTGTCGGGCCGCATGTCGCTCGCGCCCGAATCAGCGCCCGCGCCGGTGGTGGCACAGCCGTCGCCGGAATTGCTGACGCGGATCGACAGGATCGAAACCCAGCTTGGCGCCGTCCGGAAGGACGATCCGCAGCTGCAGGCGCGCCTTGCGAAAATCGAGTCCGCGCTGAACGTCCCCCCGAAGGACGATTCGCAATTGCTGGCGCGCCTTGCCAAGGTCGAAGCGCAGCTCGGCGCCCCGCGCCCCAACGATCAGCAATTGCTGGCCCGCATCGCCGCCGCCGAAGCCGCGGTCAAGACGCTGGCCGACATGACCGCGGCGCGCGAGAAGCGCAGCGATGACATCGCCGCGCTTGCCCATGAGGCGCGCGATCGTGCATCGACCGCTGTCACTGCGGCCGAGGCCGCGCAGAAATCGCCGCCGCCGGAGTCGCGCGCCGATCTCGAGGCGATGACCGCGCGGCTTGCCGAACTCGAACAGGCCGCGCGCAACAACCAGGCGGAACTGGCGCGCCGTCAATCGGCCGACGACGCCAAGGGCCGCTTCGCCATCGCGACGATCGCGCTGCGCGATGCGGTGGACAGCGGCCTGCCGTTCGAAGCCGAACTCGCGGCGGTGAAGGCGCTGTCAGGTGATTCGAAAGCCGTGGCCGCGCTCGAACCATTCGCCGCAACCGGTGTGCCAAGCGCCGCATCGCTCGGGCGCGAGCTCGCTGCGCTGATGCCGGCGATCTGGAAGATCGCGCGCAAGGATGAAGTGCAGGAGGGCACGTTCCTGGAGCGGCTGCAGGCCAATGCCTCCAAGATCGTGCGCATCCGGCCCGCAGGCGAGGTGGCTGGCGACGATCCCGCCAGCGTGAGTTCGCGAATCGAATCGCGCGCCGGCCGCGCCGACATTCGCGGCGCGCTGGCCGAACTTGCGAAATTGCCCGCCGATGCGCGGGCGCCGGCCGAGGGCTGGATCAAGAAGGCGCAGGCCAGCAACGCGGCGATTGCCGCGGCGCGCAGCATCTCGCAAAGCGCGCTTGGCGCGCTTGCGAAGTCCGGATCGTGAGGCGGACGCAGCAATGATCCGGGTTGCATTTTTTCTGATTGTCGTCGGCCTGATCGCGCTTGCGAAGGCCTGGCTTGCCGATCGGCCGGGTGACGTGGCGATCACCTGGCTCGGTTGGCATATCGAAACCTCGGTGATGGTGGTCACGGTCGCGGTGATCGCCGTCATCGCCGCCGTCATGTTGCTGTGGGCGATCGTGCGCGGCCTCTGGCGCTCGCCGCGAAGGATGGCGGATGCCATGCGCAACCGCCGCGAAAGCCGCGGCCAGCGCGCGATCATGCACGGGCTGATCGCGGTGGGAGCGGGCGATACGCGCGCCGCGCAGCGCTATGCCGAGGAGGCGCGAAAGCTCGCTCCCGACGATCCGCTGGCGCTGCTGCTCACCGCGCAATCGGCGCAGCTGAGCGGCGGTCGCAACGCGGCGGATCGCGCATTCCGCCGGATGGCCGGCAGCGACCGGACCAAGCTGCTTGGCCTGCGCGGCCTGTTCATCGAAGCGCAACGCCGCAACGATCTGGCCGCGGCGCGCACCTTTGCCGAGGAAGCGGCGAAGGCCGCGCCGGCTCTGCCATGGGCGGGCGACGCCGTGCTGCAGGTCCGCTGCGCGACCGGCGACTGGGCCGGCGCGCTCGACATTCTCGAACGCAACCGGCGCGCGGGCGTCCTCGACCGGCAGGCGTTCCGCCGGCAGCGCGCGGTGCTGCTGACCGCGCAAGCCATGGCGCTCGAGCACAGCGAGCGCGAAACCTCGAAGGCGCTGGTGCAGGAAGCGGTGAAGCTCGAGCCCGATCTCGTGCCTGCCGCGGTGCTGGCCGCGCGCTATCTCGGCGAAGCCGGTGACGTGAAAAAGGCCAGCCGCATCGTCGAGCACGCCTGGCAGACGTCACCGCATCCCGATCTCGCGGAAGTCTACGCCTATCTGCGGATTGGCGTCTCCGCCCGCGAGCGCCTCGATCGGGTGCGCAAGCTGGCCAGCCTTGCACCCAGGGATGTCGAGAGCGCGCTGGCGCTTGCGCGCGCGGCGATCGACGCCCGCGAGTTCACGCAGGCCCGCAATGCGCTTGCGCCGTTCATCGCGCAGCCCACGCAGCGCGTCGCGCTGCTGATGGCCGATCTCGAACAGGCCGAATTTGCCGACGAGGGCCGGGCCCGCGAATGGACCGCGCGGGCGGTCCACGCCGCGCGCGATCCGGCTTGGATGGCGGACGGCTATGTTTCGGATCAATGGCTGCCGGTCTCCCCGGTCACGGGCCGGATCGACGCCTTCGAGTGGAAGGCCCCGCCGGCGGCAATCGGCTCCACGCCGATCCCGGCGGATGAGACGGCCGAACTGACCGACGAGCCCGCGCCGGCGCG
>JAEWHY010000588.1 GCA_023387555.1 Pseudomonadota bacterium | reverse complement strand
GACGTGGCCGACGATCTGCCAATGGTTGCGGAAGACGTGTTCCTTCTCGAGTTCGAGAAGGGCGGGGCTGTGATAGCTCCAGCCGGGAAGGCCCCGCCGGTCCCAATCGTTCGGGACCGCCACAAGTGGTGCGTGACGGTTCATGCCATGCCTGTCAGTTGTTGAATATACATTCAATATAGGCATATTTTTTCATGATTTGCAACAGCTTACGGAATTTCGCCTTGCGTGTCCAAAAGTGCGGGCATCGGAACCGCACCGGCCGGGCGGCCACCGGCCCGCCGGGCCGGCCGGATTTCTCCGCGATTTCCAAGCGTTAACCAGGCGGCGGCAGAGCCGGTTCTTCGGGGGTTCCGCTGACGCCGGGACGCTCCCGAACCGTCGGATCTGGGGAGGGATCGGCGGTCCGGCAGGAAGAAATCATCCGCGCCAGAGGCCTTCGCGGCGGAGGTCTTCCATCGTTCGCGAAATGCCTTCGTGCAGGATGCCGACCAGATGGTCGATCTCCGGATGCGTGATGATCAGCGGCGGGGACATGACGCACATGTTGATCAGCGGACGCACCAGCAGGCCGAGTTCATGGCAGTGCGCGTCGATGCGCTTGCCCACGTCCTTGTCCAGCTGCAGCGGATCGCGGCTCTCCCTATCCGCGACGCATTCGACGCAGGCCATCAGACCCATGCCGCGCACCTCGCCGACCAGCGGCAGTTCCTCGAGCGTCTTCAGCTGCTCCTGGAAATACGGCGCAACGGCCCGCGCGTGATCGAGAATGCCGCCTTCCAGCAAATCAAGATTCTTCAGCGCGACCGCGCAGCCGATCGGATGGCTGGTGTAGGTCAGGCCGTGGCCGAACATCGCGTCGGCATGGTTGGAGCGCCGCAGGTCCTCCAGAAGGTGATCGGCGATCATCACGCCGCCGAGCGGGAAATAGCCCGACGTCACGCCCTTGGCGAAGGTGATCATGTCCGGGTCGAGGCCGAAGACGTCGCCGGAAGCGAAAATGTGACCGAGCCGGCCGAAGCCCGTCACCACCTCGTCGGAAATGTAGAGAATGTCGTTGACGCGGCAGATCTCGCGGATACGCCGCAGATAGCCTCCGGGTGGCACGATGACGCCGCCGGATGCCTGAATCGGCTCGGCCACGAAGGCGCCGATCCTGTCGGCGCCGACCCGCGCGACCACATCCCGAAACTCATCGACAAGGAAGTCGGCGAAGGCCTCGACGCTCATTCCGTCCGGGCGTCGGAACAGGTTCGGCGCGCTGAGCTTGACCACCAGATCGTCGGCCCCGTCCATCCAGTCGCGATCGCGCGGGCGACCGTTGAGCGAGGCCGAGAGATAGGTCGAGCCGTGATAGGCGCCGGCGCGGCTCAGGATCAGCTTCTTCTCCGGCCGGCCGCGGACATTGTTGCGGAACTGCATGAAGCGCAGCGCCGTCTCCACGGCCGATGAGCCTCCGGTCGTGAAGAAGACATGGCCGCCGCCGGGCGCGTATTCTGCCAGCCGGCGCGCCAGTTCGGCGGATGGCGCGTTCATCGTGTACCACGGCGTGTTGTAGGAAAGCTCCATCGCCTGCTCGAAGAGCACGCGCGCCAGTTCCTCCCGGCGGTGGCCGACATTCACGCACCACATGCCGGCGGGACCGTCGATCAACCGGGTGCCATCCGCACCGGTGATGTAGATGCCGTCACCGCCGGCGATCAGCGTACGCGCCTCCGTGCCGATGCTGCCGGCGAACGGCCATGGCTGGATCAGGTGGTCGCGCGCCAGCGCCTCCGGATCCGGCGCCTCGCCTAGCTGAACGAATTCACGCTGCGCCGCCACTCGCAAATCTCCTTCACGTCAAATTTACCCAGATCGCAAGGGCATGGAATCGACTTCGAAATCCGGATTATTTTGAATGTCCGTTCAATCAATATTGCAGGAATGCCGCTTGCATTCAATCGCAAATTGCGCACATCATGCCTCGGCCGTGCGCATGGGGAGAAGGATGCGCCGGCGAGCGGGAGCGAGATGCCACCAGGGGACCCCAAGTCGGTTCCGCCCGAGCGGGGCGACCACCGGTGACGGCGGAGGCTCAAGGATCGTCCATGGTCGCGCGTGGAGCGCGGCGTCGCGCCGGGTTCCTTCGGCCGGAAGAGCGGGCAGGCCTGGCGCTGGCGAGCCCGCCCTTCCTCTTCGCGCTGGTGATGCTGGTCGTGCCGATCCTGGTGGTGATCGCGCACAGCTTCTGGACCCAGGATTACCTGACAGTCGACCGCACGCTGACGCTGGACAACTACCGCGTCGCGCTGACCGAACCGATCTACCGGGATCTGCTGGTCCGCTCGCTCGCCATATCGCTCGTGGTCAGCGCGGCGACGGTCGTGCTCGCCTATCCGATCGCCTACTACATCTCCTTCCACGGCGGGCGCCACAAGGGGCTCTGGCTGTTCCTGATCACCATCCCGTTCTGGACGAGCTATTTGCTGCGCGTGATGGCCTGGAAGGTCATCCTTGGCTACAATGGCGTGCTCAACAGCGGCCTGATGAGCCTCGGCATCATCGACGAGCCGTCGACCGCCCTGCTCTACAATTCCACCGCCGTCGTCATCACGCTGACCCATGCCTGGGCGGCCTTCGCCATCCTGCCGATCTTCGTGTCGCTGGAGAAGATCGACCGCACGCTGCTTGAGGCGGCGACGGACCTCGGCGACGGGCCCGTGCGACGCTTCTTGCGCGTCACCCTGCCGCTTTCGGTACCCGGGCTGATTTCGGCGCTGCTGATCGTCATGATCCCCACCGTCGGCGACTTCGTCACGCCGCGCATGGTCGGCGGCAAGGACGGCGTCATGATCGCCAACGCCATCCAGGCCCAGTTCGGCAAGACCGCCAACTGGCCGCTTGGCGCGGCACTCTCCGTCACGACGATGGCCGTCGTCACCGCGATGGCGGCGGCCGCGGTGTTCATCATCCGCTCGGCAGCGAGGCTGGCGCGATGAAGCTGACGCGCCGGATCATGCTGAACTGGCTGCCGGCCTACGCCCTGCTCTACGTGCTGTTCCTCTATCTGCCGGTCCTGTTGCTGCCGCTGTTCTCGGTCAACAGCTCGCCCATCCCGAAGCTGCCGATAGCCGGCTTCACCTTCAAGTGGTACGAAAGCCTGCCGCGCACGCCTGCAC
>JAEWHY010000565.1 GCA_023387555.1 Pseudomonadota bacterium | reverse complement strand
CGGGCGCGCGACCGTGTCATCTCGATCGGCAGCGTGTACCGGCAGCTCTACCAGGCCGACCACGCTGGCCGGGTCGAGTTTTCCGAGTTCCTCAAGAAGCTGTGCGAGGACAGCCAGAATGCCTATGGCGGCTACCGTCACCGGATCGAGGTGGACGCCGAGCCGCTGCATATCTCGGGCAGCAAGGCGGTCGCGCTAGCGGTGCTGACCCACGAACTCATCACCAACGCCCTGAAGCATGCCTATGCGCGAGACGAGACCGGGCCGATTTTCGTCAGTTTGAAGAAGGCCGCCAACAAGTCCTACGAATTGCGGTTTTCCGACCGAGGCAAGGGCTTGCCGCCCGATTTCGACCCCTCGCGCTCCAATTCCCTCGGCATCAAGGTGATCCTTGGGACCGCCCGGCAGCTCGGTGGGTCGGTTGAGATCATACGGCTGGAAAAGGGCACCGAGTTCCTGATCCGGTTGCCGCCGAATATCGGGGATTAGCGCCGCGGCGGACGGACCGCGTGCGCTGCAGTGCAAGGGAGCAGAAGGGGTGGGAGGGTCGGAAAACGGTATGCCCTTGTGTCGGGCCTACTCCCCCGCGTAACGTTCGTACAAACAACAACCGCGCTATTGCGGACCTCAAGGGAGAACGTCCGATGAAAATGCGATGGCTCGCATCCGCCTTCGTTGCCGGCTTTGCCACGTTGACGGCCGCACAGGCCGCGGAACTGAAGTTGATGACTGGCCCGCAGGGCGGCGTGTGGATTCCGCTCGGCGGGCAGCTCAAGGACATGTGGGAAAAGGCGGTCAGCGGACTTTCGGTCCAGGCGCTGCCGGGCGCCGGCATCGCCAACGTGCGCGGCATCGAGGAAGGCAAGGCCGATGTCGGCTTCGGCAATTCGATCTCGACGGTCGACGCGCTGGCCGGCAATCCGCCCTTCACCAAGAAGCACGGCAATGTGTGCAACGTCGCGACGCTTTATCCGCAATATTTCCAGGTGGTGACGCGCGCCGACGCCAACATCAATTCGGTCAAGGACCTCAAGGGAAAGGGCGTGACCACGCAGCAGCGCGGCAATACCGGCGAGGCGATCACCGCGCACATGCTGAAGGTCGCGGGCATGGGCTACAACGACGTGAAGATGAGCTTCGTGTCCTACACCGACTCGGTGACGCAGATGCAGGACGGCAACGCCGTCGCCTTCACGCTCGGCACCACCATTCCGTCCGGCTCCGTGATGGATCTCGCCGCCGCGCGCGACATCAAGCTGCTCGACATGACCGACATGTACGACGACATGCGCAAGATCAATCCGGGCTACACGCTGGTCACGGTGCCGAAGGGCACCTATCCGAAGCAGGACAAGGACGTGAAGGTGATCGGCTATGCCACGCATATCGTGGCGTCCTGCAAGCTGCCGGAAGACATGGTCTACAACATGACCAAGGCGATGGCGGCCAATGTGTCCAACATGGCGGCGGTCAACAAGGCGATGGCAGGCCTCACGCCGAAGGCGATGGCCGAGGATATCGGCGTGCCGTTTCATCCGGGCGCCGCGAAATTCTACAAGGAAGCCGGCGTCGACCTGAAGATGTGAGGCTTCTTCCGCCTCGTTCCATGTGGTGCGCATCAAGACAAGTGGTCGTCCCCGCGCAGGCGGGGACCCATATTCCAGAGCGGTGGTTATGGTCCCCGCGTTCGCGGGGATGACCGGTTTGGGTCGGTGCGGCTGAGGGGCCCGCAATGACATTCGAACATTACCATCGCCGCATTCTCGGATACGCGCTCATCGCCATCTCGATCGCGATGGCGGCCTACCATATTCACGCCATCGCCTTCGGGACGCCCGAAGCCGTTCTGTTTCGCGCGACCCATCTGCTGTTCGCGGTTGTCCTGACCTTCCTCCTGTATCGCTGGACCATCGCGAAGGACGATGGCCCGAAGTCGGACGACCAGCGCCGCACCGACGAGCGGCTGCCGACGCTGTTCGACTACGGGCTGATGATCGCAGGCGCGATCCCGATCCTCTATTTGTTCGTCAATTACGACTACATCGTCACCCGCATCTTCTACATCGACGACCTCTCCTTCATGGACAAGGCGATGGCCGTGCTCATGGTGCTGGTCGTGCTGGAGGCGACGCGCCGGGTGATCGGACTGGCATTGCCGATCACCGCGGTGGTGTTCCTGCTCTATGGCCTTTTGATCGCGCGGCTCGAGCCGGAGCGGATGCTCGACCAGCTCTATATGACCACGGAGGGAATTTTCGGCATCCCGCTGTCGGTGTCGGCGTCCTATGTGCTGATCTTCGTCCTGTTCGGCGCCTTCATGGAGCGCACCGGTACCGGACAATTGTTCATGGACTTTGCGATGGCGCTGACCGGCCATACCGCCGGCGGGCCGGGCAAGGTGTCGGTGATGTCGTCGAGCCTGTTCGGCACAATCTCCGGCAGCGCGGTGGCCAACGTCATGGTGGACGGGCCGATCGCGATCCCGCTGATGAAGCGCTCCGGCTTCCCGCCGCATTTCGCCGCCGGGGTGGAAGCGACCGCATCCACCGGCGGCCAGATCATGCCGCCGATCATGGGGGCGGCTGCGTTCGTGATGGCCGAGTTCCTGGCGGTCTCCTACGGTCAGGTGATCATCTGGGCGGTCATCCCGGCGATCCTCTATTACGTCGCCTGTTTTGCCGCCGTGCATTTCGAAGCAAAGCGCCGCGGTCTGGTCGGGCTGCCGCGGGCCGAGCTGCCGCGGCTTGGCGTCGTGATGCGCGAGCGGGGACACCTGTTCATCCCGGTCGTCGGCATTCTGGCGGTGATGTATTCGGGCTACAGCGCGCCGATGGCGGCGCTGGTCGGCACCGCCTTGTGCTTCCCGGTCGCGGCGCTGCGCAAGTCGACGCGCGAATACGTGAATATTCCGAACATCGTCGCGGCCTGCGTCGACGGGGCCAAGAACGCGCTCGGCGTCGCGCTTGCCTGCGCCTGCGCCGGCATCGTGATCGGCGTGGTGACACTGTCGGGACTTGGGATCGTCTTCACTCAGTTCGTTGTCGGGCTGGCGCAGGACATGCTGGTTCTCGCGCTTGTTCTGACGATGATCGCCGGCATCGTGCTCGGCATGGGCATGCCGACCACGCCGGCCTACATCATCATGACCGCGCTCCTCGTGCCGGCGATCATCAAGCTCGGGGTGATCCCGCCGGCCGCGCACATGTTCGCGCTCTATTTCGCCGTGCTGTCGGCGATCACGCCGCCGGTCGCGCTCGCGGTGTTTGCCGCGGCGGGCATCGCCAAGGCGGACCTCTGGAAGAGCGGGTGGGCGGCGGTGAAGATAGGCGCGGCAGGCTTTATCGTCCCGTTCATGCTGGTCTACGAGCCGGCGCTGCTGATGATAGGGCCGTGGCCGAAGATCATCGTTGCGTTCGTCACCGCATCATGTGGCATCCTGTTGTTTGCAGCCGGTCTGCATGGCTATTTCCTCACCGCGGCCAATCACTGGCAGCGCGGCCTGCTCTGTGCCGGAGGGCTGCTGCTGATCGATCCGGGGATCGCGACCGATCTGGCCGGTGCCGTGCTTGCAGGCGCTGTCATTCTTGCGCAATGGTACGCGCGACGGCAATCGGCCGGAAAATCCGCAGAGACCGCCAAGCAATCCCCCTGACGGCATTCCTGAACCCATGACCAAGAAACGGCCTGATGAACTCCGCAGCCATCGGTGGCTCGGTGTGAGCGATCTGCGATCCTTCGGACATCGCTCGCGTCTGCGCCAGTTCGGCCATGACAAGGCCGACTGGGATGGAAAGCCGGTGATCGGCATCATCAATACCTGGAGCGACCTCAACGCGTGCCACGCCCATCTGCGCGCGCGCGCCGAGGACGTGAAGCGCGGCGTCTGGCAGGCGGGCGGCTTTCCGGTCGAACTTCCGGCGATGTCGCTGTCGGAGCCGTTCATCAAGCCGACCACCATGCTCTACCGCAATTTCCTCGCGATGGAGACCGAGGAATTGCTGCGCAGCCATCCGATCGACGGCGCCGTGCTGATGGGCGGCTGCGACAAGACCACGCCCGCGCTGATCATGGGCGCGATCTCGATGGGCATTCCGTCGATCTATGTGCCGGCGGGGCCGATGCTGCGCGGCAACTGGCGCGGCCACAAGCTCGGCTCGGGCTCCGACGTCTGGAAATACTGGGACGAGAAGCGCGCCGGCAACATCACCGACGACGACTGGAACGAGATCGAGGGCGGCATCGCGCGCTCGTTCGGCACCTGCATGGTGATGGGAACGGCCGCCACGATGATGTCGATCGCCGAAGCGATGGGGCTCGCATTGCCGGGCGCCTCGTCGATTCCGGCGGCGGATTCCAGCCATCCGCGCATGTGCTCGGCGGTCGGCCGGCGCATCGTCGACATGGTGTGGGAGGATCTGACGCCGGGGAAAATTCTGTCGCCGGCGGCCTTCGACAACGCCATCAAGGTTCACATGGCGCTCGGCGGCTCCACCAACGCCATCGTGCATGTGGTTGCGATGGCGCGGCGCGCCGGCATTGCGCTCGACATGGACCGGTTCGATGCGATTTCACGCCAAGTGCCGGTGATCGCCAACATCACGCCGTCCGGCAAATTCCTGATGGAGGATTTCTATTACGCCGGCGGCATCCGCGCGCTGATGGCGGAACTGCGCGACCTTCTCGACCTGTCATGCCTGACGGTGACGGGGAAGACGGTCGGCGAGAATATTGCCGGCGCGACAGTGCATTTGCCGGAGGTGATCCATCCGCTGTCCGATCCGATCTATGCGGGCGGCGCGACCGCGGTGCTGACCGGCAACCTAGCGCCGCGCGGCTGCGTGATGAAGCCCTCAGCGGCGGAGCAGCGGCTGACCCAGCATCGCGGCAAGGTGATTGCGTTCGAGGACTACAACCACATGGCGCGCGAGATCGAGCGCGACGACCTCGAGGTTACGCCCGACCATATTCTCGTGCTGAAGAATGCCGGGCCGAAGGGCGGTCCCGGCATGCCGGAATGGGGCATGCTGCCGATCCCGAAGAAGCTCGTGAAGGCCGGCGTGCGCGACATGCTGCGCATTTCGGATGCGCGCATGAGCGGGACGAGCTACGGCGCCTGCATTCTTCACGTCGCGCCCGAGAGCTTCGTCGGCGGGCCGCTGGCCTTCGTTCAGACCGGCGACGAGATCGAAGTGGATGTGAAGAACCGCCGCATCCATCTGCATGTCGGCGACGACGAACTGGCGCGCCGCAAGGCGGCCTGGACGCCGCCGAAGCCGCATTATACGCGCGGCTATGGCGCGATGTTCGCCGAGCATATCGGCCAGGCCGACGAGGGCTGCGACTTCGATTTCCTGCTGGCTGGCGAAACGACGCCCGAGCCGGAAATTCACTGAGCGCGTCGCTGCAGCCCGCGTGAGCGTAGCGACATGCGGGTCTTGCGGCCCCGGATTTCGCTTGCGCTCATCCGGGCTACAAGTTCACCCGGCTACGAGACTACCCGGCTACGAGGCTGTCACCGTGCCGCCTGCCCCGGACGCGCCGGGATCGCTTCGGCAAACCATTCCAGCGAGACACTGGGTGGAACATGCGGCTTGTCGTCGGCCTGACGGCGCAGGCGATAGAATTCGAGCGCGCTGCGCGCGGTCGAAAGCTGCAGCCGGTCGAAGCGCGCGAGCGCGGCGGACAGGTCCATCGGCGACAGCCGCCGCTCCGACGTTTGCATGGTCAGGATCGCGCGGGTGGTGGTGCGGCAGCATTGCGCGGCCCGCGCCAGGATCAGGATCAGGTCGGTCGATTTCTCGACCAGCGCCCGCTCCACGATTTCGATGGGAAACTCGCCGAGCGCCGCGAGCGCAATCGCCGTGCGTTCGAAATCGTTGGCGCTGGCATAGGCGTGCAGGTCGGCCTCGCTGAACTGCCCGGTCTTGTGCAGGCGCTTGATGCGGGCCAGCGCGCGGTTGTGATCGCGCGACGTGCTGCGCACGTCATCGCTGATCGAGGAGGCGACATCGGCGACCGCTTCTTCGATTGCCTCGGCGAGGTGCGGATTGGCCGTGACCAGCCGTCCCCGGACTTCGGCCGAAGCGTTTTCCAGAAGTTTCAGGAAATGATGACGCGGGATGTCGCGGCGTGAACCTACATAACGCGCGAGGCCTTCGTCGCGGGCAGCCTTTCCGACCAGCGTGCTGAAGCCGCTTTCGGAGAAGCGCGCGCCGGCATTCTGCGCGACCAGCTGGATCACGCGGTCATTGCCGCGCGCGATCAGCACGTCGGTCACCGGTTCGCTCAGCGTGCGGCGCTGGGACATTGCGCCCATATGCTCCTGACTCAAGGTGCTGGCGTTCTCGACCAGGTCACGCTCTGTCAGCCGTTCCGACTGCATCAGCACCGGCGCCGCCACCGCAATCGACTGGTCGAAGGCGAGGGTGCGAACCGCTTTCGGCGGCGCATCGGCACAGCCGGCAAGGCGGCGGGACAGCCGGACCTTGGCGTTGATCTCGATGGTCTCGATCAGGACCAGCAGGATGTCGTCGAACAGCGCGAGTTGTTCGTCGGTATGGTGGCCCGAGCTGGAAAGGAACAGAT
>JAEWHY010000502.1 GCA_023387555.1 Pseudomonadota bacterium | reverse complement strand
TTCTCGCGCGACGACGTCGACGCCTATGCGGTCGAAAGCCAGCGGCGCGCGGCGGAGGCCTGGGCCGACGGCCGTTTCAAGAATGCGATCGTGCCGATCAAGGACGTCAACGGCATCACGCTGCTTGACCGCGACGAGCACATGCGGCCGACCACGACGATGCAGTCGCTGGCCTCGCTCAAGCCGTCCTTCGTCGAGATCGGCCAGCTCGGCGGCTTCGATGCGGTGGCAACGCAGCGCTACCCGGAAGTGGAAGAGGTCAACCACGTGCATCATGCCGGCAATTCGTCCGGCATCGTGGATGGTGCTGCGGCCGTGCTGATCGGTAATGCCGAGGCCGGCAAGGCGGCGGGCCTGAAGCCGCGGGCGCGGATCAAGGCGTTCGCCAATATCGGCTCCGAGCCCGGCATCATGCTGACCGGGCCGATCCCGGTCACGCAGAAGGTGCTCAAGAAGGCCGGCATGTCGGAAGCCGACATCGACCTGTGGGAGTTGAACGAGGCGTTCGCATCGGTGGTGCTGCGCTACATGCAGGCGCTCGACATTCCGCACGACAAGATCAACGTGAACGGCGGCGCGATCGCCATGGGTCATCCGCTCGGCGCGACCGGCGCGATGATTCTCGGCATCGTGCTGGACGAACTGGAGCGGCGCGATCTCAACACCGCGCTGGTGACGCTTTGCATCGGCGCCGGCATGGGCACGGCGACCATTATCGAGCGGGTGTGAGCGAAGGAATGCCGAAGATCAATCTGTCCGAATGCGCGGTGCGCACCACCACGATCTATCCCGCAGAATACGCCAAATGCACCGAGGGCCGGGTGAAAACCATCCTCGGCAATGCCGCCGGGCTGACCCAGTTCGGCGTGAACCTGACGCGGCTCAAGCCGGGCGCGGCGTCGGCGCTGCGGCACTGGCACGAGACCGAGGACGAGTTCGTCTATATCGTCGAAGGCGAGGCGACTTTGTGCGAGGATGACGGCGAGACCATCCTGCGCGCGGGCGAATGCGCGGGCTTCAAGGCCGGCGTCGCGAACGGCCATTGCCTGATCAACAGGTCGCAGAGCGACGTGGTCTATCTCGAGATCGGCACGCGCGCGCCGACCGACCGCTTCCATTATTCCGATATCGACCTGATGGGCGACAAAAGCGAGAGCGGCGTGCGGTTCGTGCGCAGGAATGGCGAAAGTTATTAGGTCGCGGTGTTATCGCGATTCCGATGCAGTTCCCCTCCCCCCGCGGAGCGGTGGGGAGGGGTTAGGGGTGGGGGGCGACAGAGTGGTTGGGCCTCGCAGCGATCCACGAACGGCACGCGCGCGTTCGCTGCGCCGTTCGATGACAGATGCAGAAAGGAAACTATGGTCCGGACTCAGGCGGGCGTTTCCAGACTCTCACTTCCGCCGGCAGGCTCCGGTCGGCCCGTTCTTCGCGGATTTCGCCTGCCACGATGCACGGATCGTTATCGAGGTTGACGGAAGCCAGCACATGCTTGCGCCAAACTCCGAGACTGACGTTATCCGGAGCAAGTATCTTGAGGAGCAAGGCTATCGGGTGCTTCGCTTCTGGAACAATGATGTCCTGAAGAATTTCGATGGCGTTTTGACAGCGATCCACGACGAACTCGCGCGTGGTTCTGAAAATGCCCCCCACCCCCGACCCCTCCCCACCGCTTCGCGGGGGGAGGGGAGGCCCGCGCGGAGAGTCTGATGGCTGACAATTTCAAATTCGACACCGACGCCGACGGCATTGCGCTGATCACCTGGGATGCGCCGGGCCGCTCGATGAATGTCATCGACATCGCGACCATCCAGGAGCTCGGCGACCTCGTCGAGAAGACGACCGCCGATGAAAAAATCAAAGGCGTCGTGATCACCTCGGGCAAGGACACGTTCTGCGCCGGCGCCGATCTCACGCTGCTCAACACGATGAGCGCGACCTTTGCCGAGATGGTGAAGTCGCAGGGCGAGGAGGCCGCGGCGAAGCGCCTGTTCGAGGAAAGCCGCAAGCTCTCGCAGCTCTACCGGCGGATCGAAACCTGCGGCAAGCCGTGGGTCGCCGCCATCAACGGCACGGCGCTCGGCGGCGGTTTCGAGCTCTGTCTCGCCTGCCATCACCGCGTCGCGGCCGACAACGACAAGACGCGCGTTGGTCTCCCCGAAATCAGGATCGGCCTGTTCCCCGGCGCGGGCGGCACGACCCGCATCTCGCGCATGATGCTGCCGGCCGATGCGCTGCAATTCCTGGCCAAGGGCGATCAGCTCAAGGTCGCGCGCGCCAGGGGCATGAAGCTGATCGACAATGTCGTGCCCGCGGCCGATCTCGTGAGCGCGGCGAAGGACTGGATCAAGGCCGGCGGCAAGCCGGTCGCGCCGTGGGATGTGAAGGGCTTCAAGAATCCCGGCGGCCTCGTGTGGTCGAAGGCGGGGATGATGACCTTCTCGCCGGCGAGCGCGCTTTACCGCAAGCAGACCTACGACAATTATCCGGCCGCGCGCGCCATCATGCAGGTGGTGTTCGACGGCCTGCAATTGCCGTTCGATCTCGCTCTGACGGTGGAGTCGCGCTACTTCGCGCATATCCTGCGCTCGAAGGAAGCCGCGGCGATGATCCGCACGCTGTTCGTGTCGATGGGCGAACTGAACAAGGGCGCGCGCCGGCCGGCGGGTGTGCCGCCGTCGAACCTCAAGAAGGTCGGCATTATCGGCGCGGGTTTCATGGGCGCCGGCATCGCCTATGTCTCGGCGCAGGCCGGGCTCGAGGTGGTGCTGATCGATCGCGATCAGGAGGCCGCCGACAAGGGCAAGGCGCTGTCGCACAAGCTGATGACCGAACAGATCAGCAAGGGCAGGGCCAATACCGCGGCGCGCGACGCGCTGCTGGCGCGCATCACCGCGACGCCGGACTACGATGCGTTGGCCGGCTGCGATCTCGTGATCGAGGCGGTGTTCGAGGATCGCAAGGTGAAGGCCGAGGCGACCGCGAAGGCGCAGGCCGTGGTGCCGGACGCGGTGTTCGGCTCCAACACCTCGACGCTGCCGATCTCCTCGCTCGCCGAGACCGCGAAGGACCCGGCGAAGTTCATCGGCATCCATTTCTTCTCGCCGGTCGAGCGCATGAAGCTGGTCGAGATCATCATGGGCAAAGAGACCGGCGACGAGGCGCTCGCCGTGGCGCTCGATTTCGTGCGTGCCATCCGCAAGACGCCGATCGTCGTGAACGATGCGCGCGGCTTCTACACGTCGCGGGTGGTCGGCACCTATATCCGCGAAGGCCATCTGATGCTCATGGAAGGGGTGCCGGCGGCGATGATCGAGAATGTCGGCCGCATCGCCGGCATGCCGGTCGGTCCGCTGTCATTGAATGACGAAGTCGCGGTCGATCTCGCCTGGAAGATCCTGAAGGCGACCGAAGTCGATCTCGGTGCCGATGCGATCGACCCGCGGCAGAAGGCGCTGCTAGCGGCGATGGTCGAAACGCATAACCGGCTCGGCCGCAAGAATGGCAAGGGTTTCTACGACTATCCGGAGAAGGGCCAGAAGACGCTGTGGCCGGGCCTCGCCGATCTGCAGCAGACGATGCTCGATCCCGACACCATCGACGTGGAGGAGCTGAAGAAGCGGCTGCTGGTGATCCAGGCGCTGGAGACTGCGCGCTGCATCGAGGAGGGCGTGCTCACCGACGTGCGCGAGGCCGATGTCGGCTCGATCCTCGGCTTCGGCCTTGCGCCGTTCACCGGCGGCACATTGTCCTACATCGACTTCATGGGCGTGAAGACTTTCGTCGCCCTGTGCGAGACGCTGGAGAAGAAATTCGGACCGCGCTTTGCGCCGAATGCCCTGCTGCGCGATCTCGCGACGAGGGGCGAGACCTTCTACGGGCGGTTCGCGAAGGGCGGCGAGAAGGCGGCGGCGTAACGATTGTCATTCCGGGGCGCCGCGAAGCGGCGAGCCCGGAATCCATAACCACGACCGGGCGTATGGATTCCGGGCCCGGCCCTTCGGGCCGTCCCGGAATGACGACGGTCACAGCACCCGCGCGATCCGCTCGCAGGCCTCGCGGATCTGCGCCGGATCGCGCGCAAAGCACAGCCGCACGAACCGCTCGCCGCCGTGGCCGAAGGCGGTGCCGGGCGCGAGCCCGGCCTTCGCCTCGTCGACCAGCCGCCGCGCCAGCGCCTCGCTGTCGGGCTCGCCGTCGACGGCGAAGAACAGATAGAACGCGCCCTGCGGGGGCGTGAACCGGCAGCGGCCGCTGCGACCCAGAATCTCGCAGGCGATGTCGCGGCTCGCGCGGGCCCGCGCCACCTGTTGCGTCACGAAATCATCGCCCCGGTCGAGCGCGACCACGCCGGCACGCTGCATGAACTGCGCAACGCCCGAGGTCGAATACTGGATCAGGTTCTCGATCACCTGGCCGAGGGAAGGGTGCGCTGCGATCCAGCCCATGCGCCACCCGGTCATGCACCAGTTCTTGGAGAATGTATTGACGAACAGGATGCGGTCGTCGGGCGCCATGATGTCGAGGAACGAGGGCGCGCGATGGCCCTCGCCATACCAGAACCGCGCATAGGTCTCGTCGGCGACGATCCACAAACCGTGTCGTCGCGCCAGCGCGAGCACCGCGCGCAGGTCGTCATGGGTCGCGGTCCAGCCGGTCGGGTTGGACGGCGTGACAAGTAGGATGACGCGGGTGCGCTCGTTGATCGCGGAAGCCAGTGTGTCGATGTCGAGTGTCCAGCCGGCATTGCCGAACTGCATCGGCACTTGCACCGGATGCGCGCCGATCAGGCCGGTGGCGGCGGCTGCGTTCGGCCAGGCCGGCGTCGGAATGATGACCTCGCTGCCGGCGGTCGCGGTCATCGCGAGCGTGATCTGGATCGCCTGCATGCCGGAGCCGGTGACGAAGAACTCGTCCGCCTGGAAAGCGCGCCCGTAAAGCCGGGTATGATAGCGCGCCAGCGCCTCGCGCAGATCGGGAATGCCGCGCTGCCAGGTATAGAACGTCTCGCCGCCGGCCATCGCCCGGGTGGCGGCCTCGACGATAAAGGCCGGCGTCGGCGTATCGCCTTCGCCCGCCCACAGGCCCATGACGCCGCCCCGCGCCCGGCCGTATTTCATGATCTCGACGATGCCGCTGTCCGGCGCCTCGCGCGCCGGCGCGCGCAAGGCCGCGGTCAGGAGCGAAGGCCCGGAAGGCCCATGGTCCGGCGGGCTCGCGGTCACGGGCCCGCGTCAGCCTTTCTTGGCCAGCAGGTCGCGGATTTCCTCGAGCAGCTTCTCCTCCCGCGGCGGCTCGATGGTCTTCGCCGCCTCGGGCTCCTGCGCGGCCATGCGGCGCAGGTAATTGATGCCCTTCACCACGAAGAACAGCGCGCCGGCCACGATCGCAAAGTTAATGGCGACGGTGATGAAATTGCCCCAGGCGATGACCGGCCCCTGCTTCTTGGCGTCGGCGAGATTGGTGGCCGTTACGTCGCCGGAGAGCGGGAGGAAGTAGTTCGAGAAATCGAGGCCGCCGATCGCGCCAAAGATTGGCATCACCATGTCACCGACCAGCGATTCCACGATCCGGCCAAAGGCGGCGCCGATGATGACGCCAATGGCGAGGTCGACCACGTTGCCCTTGACGGCGAACTCGCGAAACTCATTGAGCATTTTCTTCATGAATGGCTCCTGTCCCGGTCGGTCGTTCACGATAGGGCGGGGGCGGCTTCGAGGAAAGCGGTCCCCGGTCCAAAGGTAGCCTTGAGCCGCAAATTGTGATGTTTTGTCCCGCAGGGGGAACCGGCCCGTGAGAGGGCAAAGGCCATGATGCTGCAAGGCTGGGTCGTTATCGCGATTGCGCTGGGCTATATCGGCCTGCTGTTCGTGGTCGCCAGCTATGGCGACCGGCTGCGGAAGATTTCGCGCTCGGGCCGGTCGCGGCTTCTGATCTATCCGCTCTGCCTTGCGATCTACTGCACCTCATGGACCTTTTTCGGTTCGGTCGGCCTTGCGTCGAAATCGGGCTTCGACTTCCTCACCATCTATGTCGGTCCGATGCTGATGATCGGGCTGTGCACGCCGCTGGTGCTGCGGATCGTGCGCCTCGCCAAGAGCCAGAACATCACCTCGATCGCCGACTTCATCGCCGCGCGCTACGGCAAACGGCAGTCGGTCGCGGCGCTGGTCGCGCTGATCGCGATTGTCGGGACGATTCCCTATATCGCGCTGCAGCTGAAAGCGGTGTCGGCGATGTTCGGCACCGTCTTCCTGCATGTCGCGCCGCATTTCACGCCGACAACGCTCGGCGATACCGCGCTGCTGATCGCATTGGCGATGGCGGCTTTCGCGATCCTGTTCGGCACCCGGCACATCGACGCGACCGAGCATCAGGACGGGCTGATGCTCGCGATCGCGACCGAGTCCATCGTCAAGCTCGCGGCCTTCCTCGCGGTCGGGCTGTTCGTGACCTACTGGATGTTTGGCGGTCCCGGCGACCTGTTCTCGCGCGCGCTGAGCCGGCCCGATACAGCGGCCGTGCTGACCACCGCGCCGAATTTCTCGACCGTGATCGCGATGACGCTGCTCTCGACGGTTGCGATCCTCCTGTTGCCGCGGCAGTTCCATGTCACAGTGGTGGAGAACCATTCGGAAGCCGAGATCAAGCGCGCGCGCTGGCTGTTCCCGCTCTATCTCGTGCTGATCAATCTGTTCGTGGTGCCGATCGCGCTTGCGGGCCTCTTGACCTTCCCGCCCGGCAAGGTCGACAGCGACATGTTCGTGCTGGCCCTGCCGCTGTCGGCCGATGCATCGTTCTTCACGATCGCGGCCTTCATCGGTGGCCTCTCGGCGGCCACTGCGATGGTGATTGTGGAATCGGTCGCGCTCGCCATCATGGTGTCGAACGATCTCGTGGTGCCGTTCTTCCTCAAGCGGCGGTCGGAGCTGGTGACCGGCGAGGGCGACGTCGGCGAATTGCTGCTGCGGATTCGCAGGATTGCGATCTTCCTCATCCTGGTGCTGGCCTATCTGTATTACCGCTCGGTCGGCGACGCGCAGCTTGCCGCCATCGGCCTTCTGTCCTTTGCCGCGGTCGCGCAGCTTGCGCCGGCGTTTTTCGGCGGCCTGTTCTGGCGCCAGGGCACCGCCCGCGGCGCCATCGCAGGACTGACCGTCGGAATCATCGCGTGGTTCTATACGCTGCTGTTGCCGAGCGCGGTCGGCAGCGGGCTTGTCAATCCTTCGGTGCTGAGCGACGGCCCGTTCGGAATCTGGTTCCTGCGGCCGACCGCGTTGTTCGGCCTCGACGTGCCGCAGCTTGCGCATGGCGTGTTCTGGAGTCTTGCGCTCAACATCATCGCCTATATCGGCTTCTCGCTGAGCCGCGCACCCGAAGCGATCGAGCGCGTGCAGGCCGATCTGTTCGTGCCCGATTCTGCGCCCGCGCCGAGTTTCCGGCTGTGGCGCTCGGCGGTGACCGTGAACGAACTCACCACGGCGGTGGCGCGCTATATCGGGCAGGAGCGCACGCGCTCGTCCTTCGAGAGCTTCGCCGCCGCCAAACGCATCGACCTGTCGCCCGACAGTTCCGCCGATTTCCAGCTGCTGCAGCATGCCGAACATCTCTTGGCTTCGGCGATCGGCGCGGCATCGTCGCGTCTCGTGCTGTCGCTGCTGCTGCGCAAGCGCACGGTGTCCACCCGCGCGGCGCTCCAGCTGCTCGACGATGCCAATGCGGCGATCCATTACAACCGCGAAATCCTGCAGACCGCGCTGGAGCACGTCAGCGAAGGCATCGCGGTGTTCGACAAGGAACTGCAACTGATCTGCTGGAACCGCACCTTCGGCGAAATCCTCGACCTGCCGCGCGACATGATCGGCATTGGTACGCGGATGGACGAGATCCTGCGGCTTCATGCCGAACGCGGCGTCTACGGCCCCGGCGATATCGAGGCGCTGGTGGCCGAACGCATGAAGCGCTACTCCACCGGCTCGGAGCCTTTCATCGAGCGTTTCGCGGCGCGCGGCCTCGTGCTCGAAGTGCGCGCCAACCAGATGCCGGGCGGCGGCATCGTCACGACCTTCACCGATGTGACGCCGAGCTTCGAGGCGGCCGAGGCGCTGGAGCAGCGGGTCCGCGAGCGCACCACGCAATTGACGCGGCTGAACGAGGAACTGGCGCGCGCCAAGGCCGATGCCGAGGAGGCCAATATCTCCAAGACGCGATTCCTCGCAGCCGCCAGTCACGACATCCTGCAGCCGCTCAATGCCGCGCGGCTTTATGTGACGTCGCTGGTGGAGCGTCATGGCCAGGGGCACGCGCCTGGCGAGGACGGCCGGCTGGTCGGCAACATCGATGCGTCGCTCGATGCCGTGGAGGAAATTCTTGGCGCGCTGCTCGACATTTCGCGGCTCGACACCGGGGCGATGAAGCCGGAAATCAGTTCATTCCGGCTCGACGAGGTGATGCGTCAGCTTGAGGTCGAGTTCGCGCCGCTGGCGCGTGAGAAGGGCCTCGACCTGAGGTTTGTGCCGTCCAGCGCGACGGTGCGGTCTGACCGCCGCCTGCTCCGGCGCCTGCTGCAGAACCTGATCTCGAATGCGATCAAATATACCCCGAAGGGCGGCGTGCTGGTCGGCTGCCGAAAGCGCAATGGAGCCTTGCGGATCGAGGTGCTGGATTCCGGCCTTGGCATTCCCCCGACGCAGACCCGCGCGATCTTCCGTGAATTCCATCGCCTGCAGGACGGCGCACGGGTCGCACGCGGGCTTGGGCTCGGTCTGTCGATCGTGGAGCGCATCAGCCGCGTGCTGGTGCATCCGGTGCAGCTGACATCGGAGCCGGGCCGCGGGTCGGTGTTCGCGGTCGAGGTGCCGGTGACGGCGGCGGTCGGTGTGAGTGCGCCACAGCGCGGGCCGATGCGAGCCGATCCGGCGCAACTGTCGGGGATGGCGGTGCTGTGCATCGATAACGATCCGCAGATCCTTGATGGCATGGAGGCGCTGCTCGGCGGCTGGGGCTGTCAGGTGCTGAAGGCGGCCGACCTGCCGTCGGCCATCGCCCTGATCGAGGCCGGAAGGCCGATGCTGAGCGGCCTTCTGGTCGATTACCATCTCGATGACGGCAACGGCATCGACGCCATCGTGGAATTGCGCCGCCGCTTCGGCGCCGATCTGCCGGCGATCCTGATCACCGCCGACCGCACGCCGCGGGTCCGGGACGAGGCCCGCGTGCGCGACGTGCCGATCCTCAACAAGCCGGTGAAGCCCGCGGCGCTGCGCGCGCTGCTGGCGCAATGGCGCATCCAGCACGCCACCGCGGCGGAGTGATCAGGCCAGCGGATCGGCCGGCAGGCCTTCAGTGTTCCACCATTGCCGGCGGCCATTGG
The DNA here is from genome assembly GCA_023387555.1 of Pseudomonadota bacterium. Taxonomy (GTDB): domain Bacteria; phylum Pseudomonadota; class Alphaproteobacteria; order Rhizobiales; family Xanthobacteraceae; genus Pseudorhodoplanes. Next base: position 127 of record JAEWHY010000502.1, on the reverse strand, counting down.
CCAACCTCGATCTTGGAGGCGGCGATCACGGCCTGGGTCCGGCTCTCGACGCCGAGCTTCTGCAGGATCGCCGAGACATGCGCCTTCACGGTCGCTTCCGACACCGAAAGCTCATAGGCGATCTGCT
>JAEWHY010000466.1 GCA_023387555.1 Pseudomonadota bacterium | reverse complement strand
GTCGTCCCCGCGAAGGCGGGGACCCATAACCACAAGTCTCGAAAGCTCAACGCCAGATGGCGCAGGCGCAAGAACCCTCGCGCATTCCGCGGCATCACGCGTATGGGGCCCCGCTTCCGCGAGGACGACCTTGACTTCGCACCCGACGACGCTGGCTGCTATGGACCCTCCCTTTCGCCGGGACGACCCGCAACCTTGCCACCCGCCGACATTAACGGGTATGGGTCCCCGCCTTCGCGGGGACGACCGTCAGTGCCATCCAAAAATCCGATCTCTTCCTACCTCATCGGGCACTTCACCCGCGATGGCGTCACCGCAGCGCTTGTCACAGCGCTCGCGGACCAGGCCCTCAAGCTCTGGCTCCTCTACGGCTTCGAGCTCGGCAAGCTCGGCCGGGTGGTGATCCTGCCGTTCTTCGACCTCGTCCTGGTCTGGAACCGGGGCATCAGCTACGGCTGGCTGTCGCAGGACACGGCGCTCGGCGTGTGGATGCTGCTCGGCTTCAAGGCGCTGGTGGTCATCGTGCTCTGGGGCTGGCTCTCGAAGGCGGAGAACCGCCTGACCGCGATTTCGCTCGGCCTGATCATCGGCGGCGCCATCGGCAATGCCATCGACCGGGCGGCCCATGGCGCGGTGGTCGATTTCGCCCTGCTGCACATCACCACCGAAACCTTTGCGTTCAACTGGTACGTTTTCAACCTGGCCGACGTGGCCATCGTTGCCGGGGTGGCGGGTTTGCTGTATGAAACCTTCGTGGGCGGCCGCGCCGCAAAAGCGCCCTGATTCCAAACAATTTACGGGTCGGGGGACGACGGGGTATCCATCCTGCGGGGACACGTCTTGCGAACAGCGATCGGTGGTTTCGAGTTTCGTCTGTCCGGCTGGCGCCGGGGCTTGATGGCCTGCCTTGCCGCCGTCGCCCTTGGCATGTCGGTATCTGCGTCCGTCCCGTCGGTGGCGCTGGCCGACGATGAGGAGGAAGAGAGCTTCGAGGCCAAGTTCTTCAAGAAGCTGTTCGGCGTCAGCGAGCGCGATTCGATCAATTACCGCGAGCGCCCGCCGCTGGTGGTGCCGCCCAACCTCAGCCGCCTGCCGGCGCCCGAAACCAATGCGGTCGTGAACACGCCGGCCTGGCCGAAGGATCCCGAGGTCGTCGAGCGCAAGAAGCGCGCCGCCGCCCAGAAGAACCAGCGGCGCCGCACCTCCGAGGATGACGACCGCGCGCTCAGCCCGAGCGAACTCGATGCCTACGGCCGGAAGGCTGCCGGCAGCACCGTGCTCAATCCGACCGGTCCGCAGGACGCGGAATCCGACGGCCAGCGGCCGTTTCGTCCGGGCGAGCTCGGTTACAAGGGCGGTATGTGGGGCGCGCTCCTGAAGGACAACAGCAAGCCGGAGGTCGGGGTCTTCAAGGGTGAGCCGACCCGCAGCGAACTGACCCAGCCGCCAGTCGGTTACGGAACCCCGTCCGCGGCCCATCCCTATGGTCTGACGCCGCGCAGGGAACAGTCAAAGCCGCTCGACTACCTGAACAAGCGCGGGACCGGAGACTAAAGTTTCCGAAATTTAACCGGCTTCGGCCTGGGGAAGGGCTTTGCATTTTGGGTCTGGCCGCCCAGATGCCGTAACGGCCTGGCGCTTGCCTCGTTGGGCAAGGCTCCCGTGAGAGGATTCATGATCTCCCGACGAACGCTGCTTGCTTTCAGTGCGGCCACCGCCGCGTTGTTTCTCCTGAGTGGTTCCCCGAATTTCGCTGCGTCCGGTCCGGACGTCTCACATTTCAAGCTCGCGAACGGCATGGAAGTCGTGGTCATTCCCGACCACCGCACCCCGGTCGTCACCCACATGGTGTGGTACCGCGTCGGGTCCGCCGACGAGCCGCCGCTGAAGTCCGGCATCGCGCATTTCCTCGAACACCTGATGTTCAAGGGCACCGAGAAGAATCCGGCCGGCCGCTTCTCCAAGGTGCTGGCGACCATCGGCGGCCAGGAGAACGCTTTCACCTCGACCGATTACACCGGCTATTTCCAGCGCGTGACCCGCGACCGTCTGAAGATGGTGATGGAATTCGAGGCCGACCGCATGACGGGCCTCAAGCTCACCGACGACGTCGTGCTGCCGGAACGCAATGTGGTGCTGGAAGAGCAGAACAGTCGCGTCGCCAATTCGCCGTCCGCAAAGCTCGGCGAGGAAGTCCAGGCCGCACTGTATCTCAATCATCCGTATGGACGACCGGTGATCGGCTGGCGGCACGAGATCGAGAAGCTCGACCGCAAGGACGCGATCGATTTCTATAATCGCTGGTACACGCCCAACAATGCGATCCTCGTGGTTGCCGGCGATGTCAGCGCGGACGAAGTCAAGAAGCTGGCCGAGGAGACCTACGGCAAGATCGCCCCGCGTGCCGAGATCGGGCCGCGCATTCGTCCGCAGGAGCCCGAGCAGCGCTCGGTCCGCACCGTCACCTTTGCCGATCCGCGCGTGACCCAGCCGAGCCTGCAGCGCAACTACGTCGTGCCGTCGGCGTCCACTGCGAAGCCGACCGAGTCCGAGGCGCTGGAAGTGCTGGCGCAGATCCTCGGCAGCGGCACCAACAGCCGGTTCTACTCCAAGCTGGTGATCGAGAAGCCGATGGCGACCTCGATCGGTGCCTGGTACCAGGGCTCGGCCCTCGACCAGACCCGGTTCGGCATTTACGGCACGCCGCGCAACGACGTGTCACTCAAGGATCTGGAAGAGGCGATGGACGCGGTAATCGCCGAGATCGCCGAGAAGGGCGTCACCAACGACGAACTGGAACGCGCCAAGATCAAGCTGGTGGCCGACGTCGTCTATGCGCAGGACAGTCAGGCGACGATGGCGCGCTGGTACGGCGTCGCCCTGACCACCGGTCTCACCGTCGAACATCTCAAGACCTGGCCGGATCGCGTCCAGAAGGTCACTTCGGATCAGGTGCGCGACGCCGCCAAGACCTGGCTCGACAAGCGCCGTTCCGTCACCGGATATCTGGTCAAGGAACCGGCCAAGCCGCAGGAGCGCCGTTCATGATTTTCACCCGTGTAGCTTCGGGTCTCGCCGCTGCGGCGACCGCCGCCGTGCTGCTGTTCGCACCGCCCGCCCAGGCGATGACCAAGATCGAGCGGGTCGTGAGCCCGGGCGGCATCGAGGCGTGGCTTGTCCGTGAGCCGTCGGTGCCGCTGATCGCGATGGAATTCTCGTTCAAGGGCGGCGCCAACCAGGACCCGGCCGGCAAGCCCGGCGTGGCCTACATGATGGCGTCGATGCTCGACGAGGGCGCGGGCGACCTGGACTCCAAGGCGTTCCAGGCGCGCGTCGAACGCAATGCGGTCGAACTGTCCTTCCGCGCCAGCCGCGACGACATCCGCGGCACGCTCAAGGTTCTGGCCAGCCGCCAGGCCGAGGGTTTCGACCTGCTGCGGCTCGCGCTCAACGCACCGCGCTTCGACAAGGAGCCGGTCGAACGGATCCGGGCGCAGATGATCACGGCGCTCAAGCGCGAGACCACCAGCCCGAACCATATCGGCTCGCATCTGTGGTGGCGCACCGCATTCCCGAACCATCCCTACAGCCTGCCCACCAACGGCACGCTGGAGTCGGTGCCCGAAATCGTTCGCGACGATCTCGTCAGCTATGCCGGAAACGTGCTGGCGCGCGACAACCTGAAGATCGGTGTGGTCGGCGATATCGACGCGAAGCAACTCGGCGAGGTTCTGGACCGGGTGTTTGGTTCGCTGCCGGAGAAGGCGAAACTGCGGCCGGTGCCGCAGGCGCGGCCGGAGGCGGTCGGCAAGCGGCTGGAGGTTCAGCTCGACGTGCCGCAGACCGTGGTCGCATTCGGCGGATCTGGTGTCCCGCGCAAGGACCCGGACTTCATCCCGGCCTTCATCGTCAATCATATCCTGGGCGGCGGCTCGTTCTCCTCGCGGCTCTACAGCGAGGTGCGCGAGAAGCGCGGGCTGGCCTATTCGGTCTATTCGTATCTCCTGCCGCTCGACGCCGCGGCGCTGTTCATGGGCGGCACCCAGACCAGAGCCGACAAGGCGCATGAGACGGTCGGCCTGATCGAACAGGAGATCAAGCGGCTCGCCGAGAACGGCCCGACGGTTGACGAACTCGAGCGTGCCAAGTCGTATATCCAGGGCTCCTATGCGCTGAGCTTCGACACCTCGACGAAGATCGCCGCGCAGCTGGTTCAGCTCCAGGTCGACGATCTCGGCATCGATTACTGGGAGCGCCGCAACGGCCTGATCGACGCGGTTACGCTCGACGATGTGAAGCGTGTCGCCGGCCGGCTGCTCAACGGCGGCGTCCTGTTCACCGTGGTGGGCCGCACCCAGCAGGCCGCGAACGCCAAGCAGGGTGGCTGATTACATCGAAGTGGTGCGCTCGGCCTTCACAAGGCCGAGCGCGGCCCGGTT
>JAEWHY010000223.1 GCA_023387555.1 Pseudomonadota bacterium | reverse complement strand
CAAGGTCGGCGAATTCGGAGATCAGGAACGCGGCGGCCGACGCGGCGATGAGCGGGAGCGGCGCGACCAGGCCCGAAAGCCCGGCGCCGACCAGAATGGCCGCAACGGACGCACCGAATCCGAGCCGCCGCTGCACGAGGTCGCGCAGGACCAGCGCCACGCCGACCATCAGCACCCCGGACGGCGCCATCAGGCCGGGCGCGACCGGCACGAGGCACGGCCCGTCGCGGGTGCAGACGGTTCCGACATTGGTGATCATCCAGTTGGCCACCGGGATGGTCAGGCAGAACAGCGCGAAGAACACCGAGCCTTCCACCCAGCGGCGAGTCTCGTTTGTCATTGCGGCTTGAAACTCCCAGTCACGTCCTGTTGCCATTTGGCGTAGCCCGCGGCGCGGAGCCGGCACGCCGGGCATTCGCCGCAGCCATAGCCCCAGTCGTGCCGATGCGAGCGGTCGCCGAGATAGCAGCTGTGAGTCAGTTCGATAACCGCCTCAACCAGCCGGCTTCCGCCAATCTCCTGCGCCAGCGCGAAGGTGTCGGCCTTGTCGATCCACATCAGCGGCGTATGCAGCACGAACCGGCGGTCCATGCCGAGCGTCAGCGCCACTTGCATCGCCTTGACGGTGTCGTCGCGGCAATCCGGATAGCCGGAATAGTCGGTTTCGCACATGCCGGCAACCAGATGCCGCGCGCCGCGCCGATAAGCCAGCGCGGCGGCAAATGTCAGGAACACCAGGTTCCGGCCGGGCACGAATGTCGTGGGCAAGCCGTTTTCGGCCATTTCGATCGCGGCATCCCGGGTCAGCGCGGTGTCGGAAATCTGCCCGAGCGACGCGAGGTCGATGACATAGTCATCGCCGAGCCGCTGCGCCCATTGAGGGTCGAGCGCCCGCATCGCGTCGCGTATCGCCGGCCGTACGTCGAGTTCGACCGCGTGCCTCTGGCCATAGGAGAAGCCGACCGTCTCGACGCTCGCAAAGCGCTGCAGCGCCCAGGCCAGACACACCGTCGAATCCTGTCCGCCCGAGAACAGGACGAGCGCGTGATCCTGCTCTAGTCCCATTTCGGCGACCACGCCCAGTCGACAAGGCGACCGCCCGGATGCGCGAGGCCGGAGATTTCGGCCATCTCGGCATCGGTCAGGCTGAAGTCGAAGATCGCGATATTCTCGGCGAGCCGCTCGACCTTGCTGGTGCGCGGGATCGCGCCGACGCCCTGCTGGACCAGCCAGCGCAGCGACACCTGCGCCCCGGACTTGCCATAGGCGTTGCCGATGCGGGTCAGCACGGAATCGCGCTTCGTGCTGCCTTTTGCGATCGGCGAATAAGCCACTGCCGCCATGCCGTGCGCACGGCAGGCCGCAAGCACCTTCGATTGGTCGAGATAGGGATGATATTCGAACTGGTTGCAGACCAGACGCTCACCCGACAGCCGGTCCGCCTCCTCGATCAGGGCCACATTGTAATTCGACACCCCGATGTGGCGCACCAGGCCCTCGCGCTTTACCGCGACCAGCGCCTCGATCGTCTCGGCGAGCGGGATTCCCTTGTTCGGCCAATGCAGCAGGAGCAGGTCGATTTCGCCGAGCCGCAATGCGCCGACCGACGCCTTGACCGATCGGGTCAGCAATGCGGGCGCGAGATTGTCAGGCATCACCTTGGTGACGACGAACACCTCCTCGCGCTTGATGCCGGACGCGCGAATGCCCTCGCCGACCTCGCGCTCGTTGCCGTACATCTGCGCGGTGTCGAAATGCCGGTAACCGAGCCGCACCGCCTGTTCGACAAGCCGCGAGCACTCACGCCCGCGCAACTCCCAGGTCCCAAGACCGATGGCGGGAAAGTGCGCGTCCTTGGCGTCGAGGTACAGCATGGGTCCTAGCTATCCCATCGTGGCGATTGCGGCGGCTTGATGATGCGGCCGTTCGGCTCGGCCAGGTTCCGGATCTCGTTCATTTCGGATTCGGCCAGCATGAAGTCGAAGATGTCGACATTGGCCTTGAGCTTCTCGGGCGTCGCGGTGCGCGGGATCGGGATCACGCCTTGCTGCACCAGGAACCGCAGCGCGATCTGCGCCTCGCTCTTGTTGTGCGTCTTGGCGATCCGTTCGAGGACCGCATTGCCCGGGATGCGACCGCGGCCGAGCGGGCAATAGCCGGTCACCGAAATGCCGCGGCCCTTGCAATAGGCAAGGATGGTCCGGTGATCGAGGAATGGATGGGTCTCGATCTGGTTGTTGACGATCGGCTCGTCGGCAATCTTCTCGGCCTCTTCGAGGAGCGCGATGGTGAAATTGGCAACCCCGATGTTGCGGGTCTGGCCGTTGCGCTTAGCCTTGCACAGCGCCGGGATATAAACTGCCGGTGGAATATCGGGGTTCGGCCAGTGAATCAGCAGCAGGTCGACATAGGACAGGTTGAGCCGCTTCAGGCTGCCTTCGACCGACGCCTCGAAATTGCCAGGGCCGAGATCGGTGTGACGTACCTTGGTGGTGAGGAAAATCTCGTCCCGCGGCACGCCGGATTTGCGGATGCCCTCTCCGACTTCGGCCTCGTTGTCGTAGAACACTGCGGTATCGATGTGCCGGTAGCCCATCCTGAGAGCGGTACTGACCGCCTCGACACACACATCGCCTTTCAGCGTCATGGTGCCGAGCCCGATTGCCGGGATCTGAGCCCCCTTTACTTCGACCACTGGAACCATGCCGCACGCCCCCATTTCAATACGGTTCGAGAATGCCGCGCCGGACGCCCGCTGCCAAGCATTGCCGGCGCCGTCCGGGAAAACCCGGCTAGCAAAGCGCTCCCGACACGGATTCTCTTAGTGTCCTTGCCAGACCCGATGGGCCGACTCGACTGCAGACGGCGTCATACAACGAATCATCTGCTGCCGTGACGTCGCTCGGTGATGATGCCTGCACACACTTGCGG